>CAZPUO010000101.1:0-9291 GCA_964589745.1 uncultured Methanotrichaceae archaeon | reverse complement strand
GGATCTCAGGCACATCTGCCACGGCGTCTTTGCTCTCCGAGGTGAAGGGAATGTTAGTGGAAGCGACGTGCACCAGGAGCACCGCTGGTCCGACAGGGACACCGGCTCCCGTGGGCTGGCTCAAAGAGTAATTCTTCCAGGAGACGCTCTCCACCGCATGCGTGACGGCGCAGGCTCCTTGCTGGTACACCAGTGGAACGCGGTTGGCAAAGCGGAGGATCTCCACGCGGCTTTCCTTCTCCAGCTCACCGCCAAAGCCCAGGCCCACCTCCACCAGGAAGGGATTACCCGAATAAACGGAGACTGGCCGGACCGTGGTGGCGATGAAGTCCAATCGATACTCTTTCTCGAGACCGGCCTTGATCAGGTCCTCGCCGATGGGGGACAAACAGTCCACCGGGGGAGCCTTCACCTTGATTTGCTTGAACGCCCCCAGAAGCTTTTTGGCATCCTCGTGCTCTAGGCCAGATGGTGGCCGCTCGGGGTCCAGACCTGCCCGGATGCAGAGCTCCTGGGCCAAGATGGACCCGATGCTGGAGAAGGTCTCCTTCAGGAAAACACGCAGCTTCTTTTTATCCGTGTATCGCAGAAGCTTTATCAGCTCGCCCAGTTCGATCCCGGCAGGATGGGGCTGGATGGCATAGGCCATCTTGGGGAGCGCCTCCGTTGCCCGCTCGAAGACCTCAACGTTTCCTTCGGGCTCCACCAGGGTTATGCGTGCATGGGGATTGACAATGGCTGCGCTCTTGAGAGAGCCAAAGACGGATTGACGTCGGCTGCGAACGTAAGAGCCCTCCATCTCCAGCTCCACGCGCGTGCCTCTTGGTCGCTCCCACTCCACCTCTTCCGCTTTCAGCACCTCAGGCTCGTTCTTGGCGGTGTTAATCATCAGCTCGCAGTAGTTGGCCGGCCGACCGGGACCGATCTTGGAGATGACCTTGGTGGGCCTGCCGCTTGTAAGCTGGGAGTAAAGGACGGCTGCGGAGATGCCGATGCCCTGCTGACCCCGGCTCTGGCGCAGGGTGTGAAAGCGAGAGCCATAAAGTAACTTCGCAAAAACCCGTGGAATCTCCTCAGCAACAATACCGGGCCCGTTGTCTTCCACGATGACCTGATAATAGTCACCGCTGCGTTTTATCTGCACGAAAATGTCCGGCAGTATCCCTGCATCCTCACAGGCGTCCAGAGAATTATCCACTGCCTCCTTCACACAGGTGATCAGCGCTCGCGGTGCCGAGTCGAACCCCAGTATTTGGCGGTTCTTCTCAAAAAATTCGGCTACGGAGATGGCCTTCTGCTGCCTGGCCAGCTCCTCAGCGATCTCCATAGAAAGATAAAAAGAGGGCTAGAGCTCAGCCCCGACCACCGTTTGGGTGGCAGTGACGTTGTCTATCTCGCGAATGACGTCCACGAGCTTGTTGAGCATGCTGAGGCCCTCGACCTCAATGATGACCACGAAGTCGAACTCGCCAAAGACATGGTAGACATCCTTGATGCCCTCAATCTCCTGAAGCGCATTGTAGACGGCCTTCTCCTGTCCCGGCACCACCTTCACCATCGTTACTCCAATTACCATGTTGGTTCACCCATGTTATAGAGCTTCAGCACATTATATAAAACTTTTCAGCTCTTCTTGCCCAGATTGAAGTTCTTACTTCTCTATTCGGATTATCGAGCAGCACCACGGCCTTCTCCACCGTCTATCGGCCGCTTGAAGATCGGCACCTCCTCTACCTCTTCAGTATCATCTTGTTCCGCCAATCCTGAGAGAGTGCTGCTCTTCTTCGCCCTGGATTTCTTGGCGTCAGGTTTAGCCTTCTCCTTCACTTCCACAGGAGGCTCAATCTCGGCTTCAGGCTTGGTTGTGGGCTCGGACTCTGGCTTAGTGTGGCCTAAAGAGAGATCTAGATCTGCCCGCAAAGAGGCTAGGGCGCGAATCACCATTTGCCTGTAATGCTCTGCATCGGTGTGGTAATGCTCCATGGCTCTCTGTGCATCCTGGGCAGGTGAGGAAGCAGGTGCCTTGTCGGCGGTGGAGAAGTCGCCTGAGACAGAAACGGGCTCTGTGCTTCTCAGCACTTTTAGCCGCTCCTGGGTTCGCCGAGCCGTGTCCATTATCCACTGGTTCCTTGTCACTTCGTCAACCCGCTCGATGGACTCAGCCCGCACCGATATGATGATGTTCCCGTCCTCGGTCTGATATAAATTGGGTTTGCCTACCACTGCCACAAAGGCCGGAGCCTCGATATTGGCCAAGATCTGTGCTGCTTCGGGCTGGTACTGGCCAGCATAGATCAGTATGCTGCCTGTGGGATCGACTACTCTACCCCTCCAGTACTCCGTGTCGCCACCGATGTCATCCTTCTCGGTCAGGGTGCCGACCATGAAGACTCGATTGCATTTTGCGCCTGTAGGCGTAAGCAGATACTGAGGTGCGTACTGGTGCTGGTCCTCCCCGTCCCGGAAGGAGTAGTTGGCGCTCTTCAGCTCTTCAACGAAGATCCTGCGTGCCACCTCTCGGGAGAATCCTGCCATTTCAGCTCACCTCCACTGCAGCGATCAACTCGTTCACGTCCGCGATGGTCACGGGCTGCGCCTCGTTTATGGTCTCCACCAGAAGGTAACGATCTACCCTTGGACCGGTGATGCAAAAGTACCTACCCACCAGCTTGCTTTCTATGAGGCTGCGCACTACCTCGTGATCGAGCGCCTCCATGGCCATCTGCTTGGCCTCATCCAGAGTTAGGCCGACCAATCGCTCCGTGGTCTCTCGGTTGATCAACACATCCTGGACCCGGCGGCCGTCATCCATGACCGCTTTGATTCGCAGGTCGTAGGTTCCCTCTACCTTTCCGTGCTCGCTGCATACTCCCTTGGCCAGAGAGCGCTTACAAACAGGACAGCGCTTGATCAGGCCCGAGCCTTTCTGGACATCCACCAGGGCTCCTGCAAACTCGGCCGCCTGAGAGCCAACTTCTACATCGATGTCTAGCGGCTCGATCTTGCTGGTTCGGTTCAACTTTACGCTGAACCTGCCCTGGAACTCGTCTGTGACCAGGTTCAACAGATGGTAGCTCTTGCCCTCCTCAAGGTCAGGCAGATCCGCCTTGGCCCACTTCACAAACTTTATGGAGCCGGTCTCGTCTCCGATCAGGCCGGACTGGGAGATGGCATCGCTATTCGATTCCCAGAGCTGCGTCACCTTGACCTTCAGATCGACCCAGAGGCCAGGCTCATTAATCTCCACCACCTTCATCGGCTGCACGCGCTTGAGCTGGGCCTCCACCTCCTTCTCCAGCGGCTCGATCTGGCTGGTTTTGTTCAACTTAATGCTGAATCTGCCCTGGAACTCATCAGTGACCACCCTTTTCAGAATATAGCTCTTGCCCAGCTCCAGATCGGGCAGCCCGGATTTGGTCCACTTTACAAACTTCATGGAACCAGAGCCGTCGCCGATGAGGCCTGTCTGGGAGATAGCCTCGGTCGCCGGTTCCCAGAGATCCAGGACCTTGACCTCTAGATCCACCCATCTACCCGGCCCGGCGATCTCCGAGATCTTGACCTTCTCGGAGCTTGCTCTTGCCGGGAACGTCACCCCATGCTCCTTCAGGAAGTAATTCAAAACCGATCTTCTGGCCTCGCCTTCAGGAACGCGGAAATCTTCGATGAGCTTCTTTAAGCGAGACGCGATCTCCTCCTCCGGGACCTCAATCTTCTGATCCCTGAGGCGAGCGGATATCTGATCAACCAGTTCTTTCATAACATTTTGCCCCCTAAGTTTTATTGAGAGGTAGTTGTAACTAGGTTCAGATAGTATTTAAAGCGGATCGGTGCAGGCCGAAAGTAATCTATTCCTGGACCCCTAGCAGGTTAGCAAATGGAGATCGTGGCTTGGTTTGGAAAAGTTGACCAGGAATCCGGATCAGTTCTTCCGGCCAAAGATGCAAACGAGATGATCGAGGCGCTTCTTGGGCCTAAGCTTTGGGCCTGTCCCTCCACGCAGCCCGATCTACGCGCCCTGGCCAAATCCTGTGGATTCGTGGAAAGCGACCGGGACTATAACTCTCGTCTGAGAGAGATCGCCCTAGGCCTAGTCCGCCAGCAACTCAAAGCTCTTACCACGGTCGAGCAGGACCTGCTCCAGGCAGTAGAGGCTTTGGACGATATGAACCAGGCCGTGAATTTGCTGGACGAGAGGCTTTATGAGTGGTCGCGCTTGCGCCGACAGGAGATCGTGCATGGCAGGGATCTGGCGGAAGCCCTCTCGGACGACGTGATCACCGGCGAGCTGGCGAGAGCGGTTTTAAGGCTCAGGGAAGCTAGAGCGGGCATGGAGGCCGTAGTGGGTGCAGCCGTGAAGAGCATGGCACCTAATCTCTCCTGCCTGGCAGGGCCCGTGCTGGCAGCGAGGCTCATCTCCCGCGCTGGCAGCCTGCGGCGGCTGTCGGAGATGCCTGCCAGCACCCTCCAGGTCATGGGCGCAGAGAAGGCCCTGTTCAAGCATCTCAAAGGCATTGCCCCCTCACCTAAGCACGGCATCATCTACCGCCACCCGGCCGTGATCGGCACTCAAAAGAGTCTGCGGGGCAAGGCAGCGCGCGCGCTGGCGGGAAAGCTAGCCATAGCGGCCAGGCTGGACTACAACGGCGCCGGGTTTTCGTCCGATTTGAAGGCATCGCTGGAGAAACGCCTGACAGATATCAAGCGCAGAGGAAGAAAAGCACCTCGCATAAAGAGCTAAGGATCAGATTTATATCAATGCATCTTCATGTTAGCACCTGAGGGTTGAGGTGTTCGGATGAGATGGTTGCTCGGATTGTTGATGATATCTTTATTATGTGTTATCGCCATCACTGCTACTCTCGTTCCCACTGCTAAGGGAACTCCCCAGAATCTTACCGAGCATTCCTGGATTTATAACCAGGGGTACATGGATGACATGCGCATCTACCAGACCGAATCCGGCTTTCACGGACAAAAGCTGGTCACAGGCACAAGAGGCACAGGCACCGTCTCCCGCACCATCGACGCTGAGGTCTACGGGGGCTGGGGAGACCAAGATGAGATCAGCATGAACGAATGGGGTGTCTATCAGAATAAGCCTTCCACATCAACATACTTTCCATCTCTAACTCAGAGCGATCTGCGGAATGCTCTCTGTGCTAAGAATTATGAGACAGGTTCCGTCTACTCGGAGAGCTACTCCAATCTTGTGGATCTGGTCAAGGATACCTCCATCATTCAGACCAGTGACGTCTCGGTTTACGATATCAAATCCGAGGTGCAGGGAACGGCCAAGATCGGAGCCAGAGTTCAGAAGAGCGCCAGCACGGTCCCGGCTTATGTCATGGGCGGCACCTACATGGGATACTCAAACATACATATGCAGCTGGAGACGGGTAACGCATCCGTCCTGACCCTGCCCTGCCCCTGAGGGCATGGAAAATCATTTTTATTATCGTCTTTCAAATAATAAGCAATTCTCAAGTTATACAAACCGTCTTATACGATCTTCCCCAAATCGGCCCAAATCCTCTTCAGCCTAACTCTCATTCTCCCAGTCTTAGTACAGCCTGGTTTACAATCAGCCGATAGCGATTAATAAATAGCAGTGAAAGCAGATAGAAAATCCACAATTAGCTGCTTAGAATAGGAAGGGTTTGAGCCTGAAGGCATCTTTATAATAAGATCCTGTCGTTTAATGAATATCGAAGAATGAGGAGTTGGTTAGCAGATTACATACATTACACGGACCAGGATCGGGCCTCTATGAGCGTTAAATCCTAACTTCCTAAAAAGACAAAAAATTAAATATTTCAATCACGCCTATACAATAGCTGATGAAGAGATGAGTTGATATGCTATTCGTTATAACTCTTGAGCACTCACCAGAACTCTGTTTTGCGAGGAAAGAATATACAGCAGAAGCAAAGCGTTGGCTAGATTCACAGGAAGAAAGGGCGAAACCCTTGGGGATAAAAATCCATGGAGCATATGTGTCCACTGTTGAGCATACCTATTATTTCGTCCTTGAGGCGGATGATGTCAGAGCGATTTCGGAATTCTTCAGTCCGCCAATTCTGACGCATCATAAGGCACGCATTTCTCCTGTAATTGAATCTCAAAAGGCATTCACTCTACCCTTCGTCAAGGAAAACCTATAGAACACATTGGGTGAATGCCCAATCACTCACGTGCAGGTTTTCATCACAGCACGTAATCACATATTCAGAACACAGGGAAGCTTGAAACTTTGGTAGGGCATGAAAATGTTTCTGACCTATTTATGTGATAAGGTATTTTTTTAAATAGCTCCTTTTTGCATGTTAGAGTGTCCTGGAAAGGAAAGAGGTGAGTGTTGATGCTTTTCATTGCACTGGTTAAGTTCAAGAAAAAGCTGAGCAAGGAAATTGTTGCCGAGAACCTGAAGGATATAGAGGCCGACACGAAAGGACAGGTCCGGTACCTGGGCATCTACTGGACGCTGGGAAGGTACGATACCGTCGTGCTATTTGAAGCCCCCAATGAAAAAGTAGCGATGAACATGGCTTAAAAAGGGCGGACCGGATGGATATAGAAACTCTCGTGGCCGTACCAGCGGAAGAAGAAAGTCCAGCTGGACCAGCCTAACCTGGACGTTGATGCGTTCTACATGCAACACGAATTGGCTTCTTGCCAAGCAAGTACAACATGCTACGCATGCAACCAACAGTTGATTTCATGCAACGCTTAGTTAGCGCAGCACTTATCGCTTTACGATAATGCCATCGCTTCTTACCAGTCAAGTGAGGCTAACTTGGCCCGTTGCGGCTGCTAGCACCAGCCCTATCTTCGCATGCAAGGAAAGCACGAAGTGCCGCCCTCCCATTCTTAATTATAACTTCAACTAAGGCTCCAACGACTATTTCCATCTGGCCGGTCGAGCATATTGCACATGATATAAATATAGATTTTAAACCAATGGCCTGGGCTGCTTCTTCTCCGGCAGAACCGGCAATGGCATAGTGTTAATCAGCAGCGGCTGCTCGACCTCCAGGGCCCGCTTCACCAGCAGCTCCTTGCCCCATTGGGTCAGGCCGAACAAGGGCACGGCCGTGCCTACCTGCACAAGAGGCTCCACCTGCTCGCGGATGTGCTTGGAAGCGCAGCCTGTTACAATGTCCGCGGCAGCCAAGAGCCTGCACGCGTCTTCTAGACCTATGCCCGTGAGGTGCACACCGATGATCATTATCCTGACACCCTCGCTCTTCTCCAGGGTCCGCAGCTCTTCCGCCGTCTTGGCATCGGCCACGGTGACGGCGAATTTCCTGTAGCCCTGAGTGGCTGCCCACCTCGCACCTTCCAGCTGATCGATCCTGGCATCCTGCGGCGAGAGCACATGCCCGCCCCGGGACTGGATGCCCTCCAGAACCTCAGCGATGGGATCCGTCTTGGCCAATCCAGAGATCCAGCCGCCCATGCCTTGGATGAGCTGAGGATTGGAGGATATGACAGTGCCCGCGCCATCACAGACGGTAACAGCCGCGTCGATCACGCCCTTCTTCAGACCCGTCATCATCGACTCCGAGGCTCCGAAGCCCACGAAGGTTCCCATCTCCAGCTTTCGCCGGGTCGTGAACATGCCATGCTGCTTTATTCTGAACTCCATGTTTGCAGCGGCAGCCTCGGCGGTCACCTTCTTTATGCCTCTGACTTTGTCAAAGAGGGGACACCATTCGATCAAAGGGGTGCTCGCCTCGAGCACCTTATCTTGCTCTACCTTGACTCGGGACTTGCCAAGCAGTTCCATAATGTGCATTCAATCCTCCAGTGCGAAGTAGACTCGTCTATTGGCCTTTCCTTTGTTCTCTGCCTTGATCATCTCTATCTTTCCGATTTCACCTGTGCTCTTAACGTGAGTTCCGCCGCAGGCCTGAAGATCGATGCCTTCTACTATTACTACTCGTGTCTTCTTCCGGTCCGGAACATCCATGGCCAGGCGCACCAAGTCAGGTATAGCCAGAGCCTCGGCGCGGGGGAGAATCTTGGTCGTGACCGGATGGTTCTCCTCTATGATGCGGTTGGCCTTCTCCACGTACTCACTCATCTTGGCTTTGTCGAAGCTTTCCAGGCTGAAGTCCACGCGCGACTTTGAGAACTCTATTTGGTTGCCCGTGATCTTCGCTCCCGTCTCCTGGAATATCACGGCGCTGAGAATATGGCAAGCGGTATGGCTGCGCATGAACCGGCTGCGTCTTTCCTGATCCAGATAAGCACGGATCTGGTCGCCCGACTTCAGTCCTGCATGGTCTATAGTATGCACTATCCGGCTGTCTGATGTCTCAACCTGTAGTACCTTGAACTCCTCCTCCCCACGAAAGAGGGATCCGAGATCCGAGGGCTGGCCTCCTGATTGGGGATAAAACGCCGTCCTATCAAGGGTTACACGCACGCCAGCCGCATCCAGAACCACAGCGTCGAAGTTCATCAGATAGCTATCCTCAAGGTAAATTGCCTTCATCGTTAATGGAACTATGCTCATCTTTGATCAGCTTGACGGATGGGATTCAAATACATTTAAAAAGAAAAATAATTTCGAAGATGGACCAAATTTCTATTTCAATGGAATTATTTTCAACGAAACTTATATATATGTTATCATTCGTTATGCGCCTGGTGACCGCTTTGAATACATCAGCCGCGTCAGACCTGAAAGTCGAGCGCGATGAGTTTGCATCTATACTGATGAAGGTTGGCCTCAAGAGGAATGTGGCCAAGGTTTTGACCTACCTGGCAGGGGTGGCGGAGGCCACATCCCGCGAGATAGAAATGGGATCGGATCTCAGGCAGCCAGAAGTAAGCATTGCCATGCGGGAGATTCGAAAATTGGATTGGATTTCGGAGAGGGACGAGAAGAACCCAGGAAAGGGCCGACCGTATCGTATTTATAAGCTTAACAGGAGCCTTCCTGAGATAATCAATTACCTGGAGGGGGAGAAAGCAAAGGAATCCGAGAGGATCATGAGACAGATCGAGAAGCTCAAATCCTTGAAGGCCAACTAATATCATATCATCGATTTAATTATAATGTCTATGATCTGCCTCGCACGAGGCAGCGTATTCGTTTCTTTCAGTACAAAATCTTTTCGAAATAAAAAATAGTTTGGACATCATAGTGACAGGATTGATCTTTTGTCAGATTCCTTTCGTTTTCCGCTAGCAAATTACTTGAGTAACCTTCAGCTATCAGATCAAAAGCATATTTAATATTTTACTAAATTTTCCCTTTTCACTATGCAAAAATCTATATAC
>CAZPUO010000100.1:0-9408 GCA_964589745.1 uncultured Methanotrichaceae archaeon | reverse complement strand
CCCCAACCTGAAGGTTGGGGAATTCGTGACCCTCCGCGCTCCCTAAGTATTAAATACCCCCGCAGCTTGCTGTGGGATGCAACTTTTGATTTTGCAGCAGTTAAAAGTAAGGTCATCTACTGCCTGGTGACAATAGAAAGCATCTACACGTAACGTCCACGGTCTAAGTTGATTTTTGCGACGATCAGTCCTGGCTTGCCCTAATCCTCACATCTCTTGATGTTTTCCTCATGAAACCTGATGATTGATTATCTTAAAAGCATGAAAAATTTAAGCCCCGGGCGGGATTCGAACCCGCGACCTCGTCCTTACCAAGGACGCGCTATACCCAGCTAAGCTATCGAGGCGCCAAGAGCCCCTTGCGCTCTCCATTCATGAACCTTTCGGTTAGAATCTCAGACCGCTGGCTTTGGGTCATCTGATCACCGCGGTGATGAGACAAATTTAAAAAAAGTCTAGCGGCCCTGGCCTAGGGCCAGCTTGTACACATCTTCCGTCCTCGTTGCAATGCGATCCCAGCTGAACTCGGCATCTATCCGGCTGTAGCCTGCCTCTGCCAGCTTCTTCATCTCCGTCGGGTTGCTGAGCAGCCGGTTTATGCACCAGGCGATGGACTCCGGCTGCACGTAAGCCAGGAGGCCATCCTCGAAGTTCCTTATGATGCTCACCGCCTCCGTGGCCACCACAGGCTTGCATGCATCCCAGGCCTCCAACACCACCACGCCGAAGGGCTCATTCCTGCTGGGAACGCACATCAGGTCACAGGCATTTATCAGCTCCTCCTTCTCGGAGCTTGAGGTGTATCCCAAAAACCTGCAGGCGTCTGCTACACCCAGCTCTCGGGCCCTGCGCTCGCATTCTGCCCTCATACCGCCCTCACCCATGAATACAAAACGAACATCGGGTCTGTTCATCAAGATCCTGGGAATCGCTTCCACCAAGAGATCCGGCCCCTTCTGAACGCTCATGCGGCCGCAGAAAAGCACCATGGGCGCGAGTGGATGGATGCCGTACTTTTCCTTGACCCGTCCTGCATCCAGTCCTCTTCTCATCTTTCCGAGCATGATGCCGTTCGGTATGATGCGTATCTTCTCAGGGGGCAGGGAGTATATCCACATCAGCTCATCCTGCATGCGTTTCGTGGTGACGACGACCTGCGAAGCTTCATAGCATCCCAACCACTCCCGGTGGGAGATCTCCTGGGATATGCCGTATCCGAAGTTGTTGCCGTTCCTGCCCCACTCGGTGCTGTGCATAGTCAGAACGAAGGGCAGGCCGTATTCTTTCTTCATGCGAGTCAAGGCTAGAACCGGATGCCAATCGTGACCGTGAACGACATCAAACTTGCCGAAGAGCTTCTGAACCGCGCCGAAACGATCGTAGAGCGCATTGCTCATCCTGTCCATCTGAGCAAGCATGTCTCCGGAGCTGTCGACATCTACCCTCTGATAATGAACGCCGTTGATTTTATCGTAAGATTCAAAATCTCCTCTTCGAGTAAAAATATGAACCTCATGGCCCCTTCGTGCCAGAGCCTCGGAGAGTTCCGAGACATGAGGTGCCACACCACCCACCTTTATTGAGTACAGGCTCTCCCAGGAGAGCATTCCAATTCGCATCTCTTCACCGATTTGTCACCATTATGTGGTCTTATGATCGTTCATCGCTACGATTATCATTAATACATAGAGTTTGACGCGGTTTTTTGTCAGGTCAGACCGCGTTTTAAAAGTCCCGCGTCAGGAAATAGACATTTTGTAATACTTTTGTAGACCGATAATTGATTAACCTTTCGGCGTTCCTTTATGCCTGGCGGAGTTCAGCCGCTGCTTGCTCCGGCGGAACGGAGTTGATGTAGACACCAGTGCCCCGTTCGAAGCCCGCAATCTTTGATGTGGAGGGTTGAATCCTGATGTTGAGATGGTAACCGGATGGGAGCTGATAAATCATAAAATTATAAGGCGGATCTTCCAGGAGGTCCCGCATGCTCATCAGAGCCTTTTTCAGCAGTGAGGCCAGATCTCTGCGATCTCCTTCGGTCATCTCCTCCAGGTTGCTGACATGGCTTTTGGGCAGAATCCAGGTCTCATAGGGCGTCTGGGAATAAAATGGTGCAATGTGAACCCAGCGATCATTCTGGTCAATGAGTCTGTCTGATGCAGCCTCGCGCTCCGCGATATTGCAGAAAAGGCAGAAAGATGCTGTGGAGATGACATTCATCTCTCTTTTTATCAGGGGCGGCATTATGGGTATGGCGATGATCTGGGAATGGCTGTGGGAGAGAGACGCCCCTGCCTCTGTACCCCGGTTCTTGAAGATGGATACATAGTTGACTCCGCTCATATAGCGGTAATGGGCATAGCGATCCATGTAGGCTTGCAAAAGCAGCTCCATGTGCTCCTGGCTGAAATCCGCCGGGCTATCCTGGTGCTGTGGCGAATCCACTATCACCTCATGATGGCCATGCCCTGGAAGTGCTATCCATTCTGTCGTGGGTGGAGAGGGGCTTGGAACCATAGCAGCAAAGAGATTGGGAAAAACTCTCAGATTCCAGTTGCGAATCCTCTCCGGTCCATCAGCAAGCACTCCTTGCTCCGTGTAAACGGCTGATGCAGGAGGTGTCATCTCCTCGTTTCCCGGACAGAAGGGGCAGCTCTTCTCGTCCCCTGCCTCGGATTTCGGCAAGCGAAAATCCGATGGTCTCTTCTTCCTTTCAGATGCGATGATGCAGTACTCATCCAGAAAGTAGTGCCTTCGCAGCTCCGGCATCAGGCCACCTCCTTATAAATTTCTAGCGTCTTCTCCGCTGCTTTGCGCCAGGTGAACTTTTCGAGAACCCTGGCCCTGGCATTCCTTCCCCATTCCCTCAGCCTCTCCGGTTCCGCCAGGGCGAAATTGATGCCCCAGGCCAAATCCAACGGATCGCGAGAGTTGACGTGGACGCCCGTGGGCTTTTCTGCTGCAGGATTTTCCACGATCTCTCGGAGGCCGCTTGTGCCGGCAGCTCCGACGACAGCGGGCTTGCCCATGGCTGCAGCCTCAAGGGCTACGATGCCGAAAGGCTCGTATAGACTGGGAAATACGCATAAATCCGCCAGAGCATAGTGGTACATCTTCTCCTCGGCATCCAGAAAATCAGTCACCAAAATAACAGAGCCGAGATGTTCCGCCTCGGACCTGGCCCAATCCTCCAGGCTGCCCTTTCCTACCACCAGGAGCTTCGCCTTGGGATGCATCGCCACTACGGTGGGGACGGCAGAAAAAAGCTGGATAATGCCCTTCACCGGCTCCAACCTGCCCATGAAGAGCACGATGATGTCATCCTCCTTTAAGCCATACTTCCTTTTTAGGTCAGCCAGATGCTTTGGATCAGCCCGATCCGGATCGAAGAACTTTGCATCCACGCCATGATAACAGACGCGGATCTTATCTCCCGGGACTCCCATACCTGCCAGCTGCTGTTTCATGGCTTCGGACACAGTGATCACCAGATCAGCCACCTCAGAGCCACGTTTCTCCAGAGCCACCAGCTGGGAGTTGGGATTCTCCGACCTGCCGACCTCAAGCCCGTGTACGTGATAGATCATGGGGACTCTGGCTCTTCTCCCGGCCATGCCTGCTGGCAGGCCGAGCCAATCATGGGCTACACAAAGGTCAAAAGGCCCCTCTGCCAGGAGATCAGCGGCCGAAAGCTGGTTGTAGCTGAAAAGATCAAGAAGGAATCCGAGGCCGGTTCCCCAGGCAAGGGTCTGGGACGAGAGGAAGATCTCCATGCCGTCCTTCATGGGAACAGGATTCTCCCTGAAGATTTCAACGCCATCTGCAATTTCATGCTCCGGCAAAGTGCCGTTGCCCCAGGTGAAGACCGATATCTTCTGACCGAGAAGGGTGAGCTGGTGAGAGATATTGTCCGCGTACACTCCCAGACCTCCGTAGATTTGTGGAGGATATTCAGTGCTGAAATAGGCAATTCTCATTTTACACGCCACACCAGATCGGAATCTAAACCACTAGATTTTTGTAATAATCTATTACAGGCTCCTTCCAGCTGAACTGCTTGGCCAGAGAGAAGGACTCCTCGCAGAGCAGCCTGTACTTGACCTCGTCCTCAAGATAAGTCCAGGTGAAGTAGTCCATGGCCAGGGCGTAGTCAAGAACCGTCTCCTGAGGCTGGGCCTCCAGGTTGTCCACTATCACAACGCCGCCCAGGCCCGGTACGCGATGCTTGATTTTTTTAAGAGCATCGCTGTAGCCCGCGGATCGGCTTACGATGCTGGGCGTTCCTTCTTTGCCGGTCTCCAGGGCGGTAAGAAGGAAGGGTTCGTATTGTGACGGAAATATCCCGGCAACACATCCGGCCATGATCTCATCCGACCTCATCCCCAGTCCGCCGTCCTCAGGGCCCACCCACTGCGGATATAGCAAGGCAGCAACGTGTCTCTTGCCAGAGATCAGCTCTCGCTCGTCCAGGCCTCTATCCTTGATCATATTCTCCAGGCGGATCTCCTCACCCACCAGAACTTCCGGCGTCAGATTGATGGGGAATCCCTCGGGCAGCTTTTCCTTATTCTTCGGGCCGTGAGCCGCGATAAGGAAGCATACTACCCTTGTGTCGTCCGCATGTCGCTGGCCGATTACCCTGTGCTTGAGCAGATGATCCTGAAGCACCAGGGCATCGAGGAGCTGAGGATATCCCTTGTTCTCAATCTCGATACGAGAGATGGTGAAGATGGGAATTAAGTTTTCTGAGTCCACACACTGACCGTCGCAGAACTTGTAAAGATTATCGGCCAGGAACTTCTGGATCTTAGCCCGGCAGCGATCTTTCTTTTCCCAGTCGATATCTTCCACTTCTACATCGATTCCGTTTCTTATGATTATGCCTTTCAGGCGGTAGAAGAGCATTGCCTCCTTCATGGTCGAATCGCCCACAAAGGTGACGGCATCTGCGTAGCGGGCCATAGCCTCCAGGTTGGCAAAGCCCAGAGGGGTTCCCGGCTCCATCCTGGAATCGTTCTCCGCAATCTTCTGAAGCGTCTTGTAGCCCGCTGTCCGTCCTGGAACCGTTGCATGAAGGGTACAAACGGATCTCACCGGGATGCCCAGCTTCTTCAGCCTGGCCACTGCATAGAATACCCCGAACTCATGGCAGTGCAGAGATATTCTCACCTTCGGCATCACGGACTTGGCAAACTCGGATACTGCCTTATCCTCATACTTTTCTGCCATCTCTTCGCGAGACTGGGAGAGACGGCGCACCAGCTCTGAAATAGCATAGGACAGGTTCAGGTAGTGGTTGTACTCAGCACCGTAGTGGGTTCTCTCATACTGCATCGAGTCAAGGTCAACAAGATCAAAGGCTTCGGTCTTGATGGCATTGTTCAGGGTAAGCTCCTGGTTTTTCCAGCGGACGGTGCGGGACGGATAATAATTGGTATTGAAGAGCACATATCCGATGGGAATGCCCTCAACCGTTCTCTGGCCGGTGACCGTCTCAATGCCCGAGGTGCGCAAGTCAGCCAAAATGGAATCCAGCTCTGGTGCCAGTTTCAGTTCCTCGTAACCTGACAGATCCGTGACCCGATTTTTTCCTGTGTTCCAATCCGAACCTGAGGTGGGAAAGTCTGGACCCAGAACCAGGATCTTAAGGCCGCTTTCGATTGTCCCCTCGGATGCTAGCCGAGCCAGCATCGCTGCCTCCGCATCCACTACGTTCCAGATGCCGCCCATCTTGTTCGAAGCGGGTCCCGCTTCTTCGCCAGCCAGGGCGATCCACCTATCGATCATCCTCACCTCAGGGATAGGGCGATAATGAAGACACGGCCATGCCCTCGTCGGAGATATCCAGAACCCTGATGCTGCTAGCGATCTTCGAGCCGCGCATCTTCATGATGTAAATCGATCTTATGAGATTGTTGCCGATCCTCTCCCGATTGAGCATGGTGGCAGAATCGGCACCATACTCTAGGAACTGGTTCATGCCAAAGGCCGTGCCGATGGTGATAACCGAGGTCGTCCCGCTTGATCGAATTGTGCCGAAGAGATCGTCCGTCAAAGATCTTACCTTGAAGGGAGCCTCCACTGCCATGAAGAAGGCTGTCAGATCATCTATGAAGAGCCTGGCTGGCTTTACCTCCTCTAACTTTCTCTCCACAAGCTTTCGAAAATTTATGAGAAAATCCACTGGATCGACTTCGATGCTCTTCTGGAGGCGAAGCACAGGATCCGTGACATCAACTATGCTCAATTTCCCCTCTTTCTCCATTTCAGAGAAGTCCCAGCCGAATGAGGAACTCGTCTCTCTCTTCAGATACTCCGCGGTCTCCGAGGGGGTGATGATCATTCCTTTTTCGTTGTTTTTTACGCCATAATGGATGAACTGGCTGGCGAATACGGTCTTGCCTGTGCCCGATGATCCAGTTATGGTGTTGACTGTCCCTCGATGAAAACCGCCATCTACCAATTCATCGTATCCAGGTATGCCCGACTTCACCCGTGGAAACTTGATGCTCTGCCTTCCCGCCACAGTGAACCCCTCCCTCAGAATCTTTGTGCCATTATTGTTTCCTGACAAAGGTAATTAGTTCTTTCGGTGAGGCAAGGAGCGCGAAGGATGTAAATATTTTGCAGCCCTGATATGGAAGACATGACCGATGTTTCTCTCTGCTTCGAGGTCCATCAGCCTCTCCGCTTGAATAAAGATTTTTTCTGGCAAAGATCGCTCCTCAAAGAGGTTGTGCCCGATCTTCAGGACTTCTACTTCGACAACCAAGAGAACAAGAGAATCTTCGACCGCATATCCAGCAAGTGCTATCTGCCTGCCAATAAGGTCATACTGGAGAACATCCGCAAGCACGAAGGATCAGATAGGCCCTTCAAGGTCGCCTACAGCTTCTCAGGTATCTTCCTGGAGCAGTGCCAAAAATTCCGGCCTGACGTTTTGGATTCCTTTGTCAAGCTGGTCGAGACCGGCCAGGTGGAGGTGATGGAGCAGACCTACCATCACTCCCTGGCCAGTCTTTATGAGGATAAGCATGAGTTCTTCGAGCAGGTGAGAATGCATCGAGAGGTGATCTGGGATCTCTTTGGGCTGAGGCCTACTACCTTCGAAAATACCGAGTTGATCTACAATGACCAGATTGCGGAGCTGGTCGAGGGCATGGGATATAAGGCCATATTCACCGAGGGAGTGATTGCAGATCCCAACTACGTTTACCGGCCCAGAGGAAAGAACATCTCCCTGCTTTTGAGGAACTATAAGCTCACAGACGACATAGGCTTTCGATTCTCGTCCCACTGGTGGGAGGAATATCCTCTGACCGCCGATAAATATGCGTCCTGGCTGTCGGTCACGCCAGGTCGTTGCATAAACATCTTCTGCGACTACGAGACCTTCGGGGAGCACCAGTGGGTGGATACAGGGATCTTCGAATTTCTTCGCTATCTACCTGATGAAGTGCTCGCCTGGAAGAACCTCCGATTCGCCACACCCTCCGAGATAGCCAGGGACATCGCGCCCGAGGAAGAGATTTCCGTGGAGAGGTACGTCTCCTGGGCTGACCTGGAGAGGGATACCAGCTGCTGGCTGGGAAATGCCTTGCAGCAGGCATGCTTCATATATCAAAAGAGGCTCGAAGCCCCCGTTAAGGAAAGCTGCGACAAGGATTTTCTGGAGATATGGAGAACGCTAGGGCTCTCTGATCATCTCTATTATATCTTCACTCACGGAGGCGGCCCGGGAGAGGTGCACAGCTACTTCAGCCCCTATGGCACTCCCTATGATGCTGCTGTAACCTACTTCAGCGCTCTCGCCGACCTGCACTACAGGCTCAAAAAGATAGTCCGGCTGGCGGATGAGCCTTTCAGGTTTGCCACAGGCAAAGATGAATTCACAGGAGACTCTGCCTGGAGCTTAACGGGCCTGAAAACGGCCTTGTCCAAGGTTGATTTAACTTCAATAGAGTATCATAATAACCGAGGAGACTTGGCTATCTGGGCCAGGACGAGCCTGGGGGATGAGCAGCTAGCCGAAAGATTGGAAAAATTAGGGAATATCAAGGGCGAAAGACTTCGAAAAAGTCTCATGAAAGCGGTAGAGACTTCTTTTAAGGTGGACAGATGATGGATAAAGGTGTCTCCCTCCAACCAGCGAGCTATGAGCAGGGCATGAGCCGCGAGTGGCTGGTGGCCAACGGCCTGGGGGGCTATGCGTCGTCCACTGCAATTGGCGCCAATACCCGTGCCTACCATGGCCTTCTCGTGGCCGCATTGAGGCCTCCTACAGAGCGAATGCTTCTGCTCTCTTCTCTGGATGAGGAGATCAACGGCATTTCCCTGGCGAATCACCAGTATCCGGGCGTGATTCACCCACAAGGCTTCCAGCACCTCCAAGAGTTCGTCCTGGATCCTTTTCCAAGGTTCCTTTACGCGGTGGGCGCAGCCAGAATCGAGAAGACTGTTTTCATGATCCACAACGAAAATACTGCGATCATCAGCTACAAAATTCTTCGCGGCGAAGGGCAGATGCGCATCGTTCCCCTGGTCCACTGCCGCAGCTTCCATGCCGCATCTGAGCTGCCAGATATCCGCCAGGAGCCCCGAAATGCGGGAACATGCCTCAGATCAAGCTCTATGCTCTATTTGCTCTCGGACAAAGCGAGGTATGTCCCACAGGAGACGACTTACTACAACTTCGAGTACGAGCAAGAGCGCCGCCGGGGCCTGGCCTGGAGGGAGAATCTCTTTTGCCCCGGCTACTTCGAGCTGGATCTTGTGGGTGATGCGAGCTTTAGCATCTCCGCCTCAACCTTGCAGGGCACCATGCCCGACGCGGCCGAGGAGCTTCGAAGGGAGACGTCTCGTCTGCATCGTCTGCAAGCACCAGTCCCAGCGCTGGCCGTGGCCGCAGACTCGTTCGTGGTGGGGAGGGGCGATGGATTGAGCATCATCGCTGGATACCATTGGTTTGACGACTGGGGAAGAGACGCCATGATTTCTCTGCCCGGCCTGCTGCTTGCCGCGGGGCGCTTCGATGATGCTAGAAGTGTCTTGAGATCCTTTGCAGCCGCATTGAAAGAAGGGGTGCTGCCAAACGACCTCGGCGCCAAGTCCTACAATACCGTGGACGCCTCCCTCTGGTTCATTCAGGCCGTTTTCAGCTACTACGATTATTCCAGGGACCTGGATCTCGTCAGGGAGCTCTGGGCGAGCCTGCTGGAGGTGGTGAAACGCTACTCGCGTCATGGGAAAGACTTCGGAATGGACGGAGATGGACTCATCAGTTCCGGGCCTGCGCTCACCTGGATGGACGCGCAAGTGGAGGGAAGGCCGGTGACGCCAAGATCCGGCAAGGCCTGCGAGATCAATGCCCTCTGGTACAGTGGGCTTCGGAAGATGGAATCTTTGGCC
>CAZPUO010000099.1:0-9424 GCA_964589745.1 uncultured Methanotrichaceae archaeon | reverse complement strand
GGATCGATTGCCTTAGTGGACTTCTCGCTTCGGATTGCTAGCGCCTATATGATTTCCATCGCCCATAGCTATCTATTTCGAATTCAGACGCTTCTTTTTTCACCTCACATCCCGGAATGAACCAGACACCTCCATAAGAAGGCAGATGTTGACCTGCATGATCGTTCCATTCCCGTCCCACAAGAGGCTCAACCGGGCCGGACACATTTCTTTCTTCTGCAGCACCTTCTACACAAGCCAAAGCGTGAGCTGTAATCTTGTCGCCTTTATTGAGGTTCAGGGTAATCCTGCCATCTTTCTCCAGCCATGCTTGATCTGCACTCGTTTTCCCGTGGCCACTATTATTCCCTTCCCAGTCTGAGCAAAGAGCAAGGCGTCCCCAGCCGTAAGTGCGCTCACCTCCAAATTGCAGGCTCTTCATCGCCTTTTGCCAGTCTTTTGCCTCAATCGGGCCATCTTTTGCCCACAGATCGGCCATCAGATAAACGGGCTCTTCATTTCGTGCAACTGGGGCTATGAATTCCGTCTCATGCAGGCTACCTTTTTCAGTGGAATATGCGGAATAATCAAGTGCTGCACTTCCATAGCTGTCGAGGAACAGATATTCGAAATCTTTCCTTTCCCAGGGTAGACAGGTTTTTTTCCCGTCCAGACTGGGCCAGAGGTAGCCAGGACGGAATTGTTCTCTCACATGACCTCCGACTTCCTTATACCCCTTGGTCTCGCTACGATTGAAACAGTCCCTTGTCAGACGGGCAGTCAGAGCAGCCCAAAGGTTCTTTCCCGGCACGTAATTGCGGGTCTGCATCAGGTTACCCACCTTGCGGTAGCCTATATGCATCGGGCTTAGAAGGCGGAATTTAAGGGTGTAGTGCGTCCAAGCCATATCATTCCCTTGCTGCTTTGGCGCCGTAACGGGTGTATATAAGCGTCTGCTCGTAGAGGTCACGGACAAGTAGGACGGTGTCAAGATCATTCAATACATCGTTCGCATAGATAGCGAGAACCTTTTCGGGCCCATCACTCTCTTCTAGTGGTACATCTTTGAAATCCGGAATTTGTTTAAGGGCTTTATAGAGTTGAGCACGGATAACTGGCGCAACTCTCTCTTCATCACTTGTACGTGAGAACAGAAAGAGCATCAATGCGTAGACGCCCTGCTCTTGAAGCACGCCTAGAGCTTTTGTATCCAGACGTTCGAGGGTTTCCGTTCGCCTCTTGCGGAGAGCATGTTTTGCTTTTTCTGTTTGCTCAATGGGTATCTTTTCCTTTTTAGCTTTTTCTTCAGCTTCTTTTTCGGCCTTTTGGCGAACCTCAATAACTATCGCCTGTGACCGCTCAGCTGCCAGCTTGTCAAGATTGAGGGTCTCAGCGGACATTTGCATCCTCCTGGCAGGGTTTCACATTAGGATGAGTTTGCTGGCAATCGATTTTTCGCACTCTTCCGAAGCCGCGCGTTCCCATGCCGCCAACGCCAAGATGCTCAGCCCATTCCAGACCTGCAGTAACGACTGATGCTGGACCGTCCCAGCTCAACGAAGCGGCTTTGTACTTCTCCAACGTCTTTTTTGCTTCTTCATCCTTATATCCCGCCTTTTTCAGATCATCACGATTTGGAGTCTCGCCGGTCGTAAAATCGCATCCATTTTGCATGAGCCATTTCTTAAGTATATCAAGGCTGGGAAAAACACCCCTAAAATCATCAACAATTGCTTCCATCTGCAGAAACGCGGCTCTGGGTATGGCCTCATAAGTGAAGAGGGCTTTGTCTTCAGCAGCTCCTGTCTCTGGATTAATGGCAACAGATGTTCTTACCTCTAGGTTGCTGTTCACCACCTGAGAGAACAATTTATCAGAGACCAAGACTATGCGATCGCATGCAGGCTTTGGAAGTCCGTAATTTTGGCCTGCAGGTAATTGCCAATCCTCTCCATCCTTTTCTGCCATCAACCAGCCTAAGTTAAGGTATCGTTGCGTTGTTATGCCTTTCCATTTGGCTTTTCCCTCGGCCACGCTTTGCCCTTTGATGCCGAAATCTTCCAGCGCCGACGGGCTTGTCACCCAAACCGGCCCTGCCATGGAGTATACCGGAAAAAGCAACAGACGGGCATCTCCGATGGAGACAACGCCAGAATAGGAGCGATCGCCGCTGATCGAGCCGAAAGTATAGCAGATTGGGCATGTGGGCTGGCCACAGTGACCATCTTTCCCGGCACACTGCCGCTTACTGTAGCGGTAGGCCGCATAGGAGCGTATCGCTCCGCTCAGGGATGTTCCGGGAATCTTTGGCAGGCGAGTGCCCGGCTCTCTTACGATGCTGTTGTCCACCCGCCCAAGACGTATCCCGCCGGTCCCGATGTGGACTGGGTCGGTGGTCATCAGCAGGTACCGGTAGGTACTAAAGCTCATATTTGAACCTCCTCTTTCATGATTTGTAGCTGAAGCTCAACTACATCAGAAAACCAGCCTCTTGCGAGGTAATTTGCCCATCGGGCAAGCCATATGTCTCGGTCTATCGAGTCAACTTGCCAGGGCATTTTGTCCTTGTGTTCGTCTTTTTTTCCTTTTTGCCATTCGGCATTGGCCAAGACATCATAGCAAAATCGCCAAAAAACATCGTCGGGCCGCTGTGTCAGCTGCTCCTTCAGATCAAATTCTGCAACGACTGGCGTCATTTCCTGCCATTCAGCGCGTTTAGCCTCGATCAGGTCCCGAAGGGCATAGATCTGATTTTTGCTCAAATGATGTTTGAGCGTCTCCCAAATGTGCTCTAACTCGCCCAATTCATCAAGCAGGTAGGGTCGGCGGAAAAGACCACGGCGTCTCCCTCCCTCATCATATGAGATATCGAAGCGCCGCCCTGCGCTGTCAAGCCACTGAAAGTCCAAGGTCGCTGGGGTGAAATAAACGACATCGTCTTTTTTCAGCTCCCCTGCGTGGACGAGCCAGCCATCGGAATCCGTCCACGGATTCCGCGCCTCATAATAACGGCGCCTTGGAGCCGTTGCATAGGAGGGCTCTGTTTTGCGATCTTTGTCTTCAATCCAGAATAAGTAAGGATACCAGTTATCTGGGGTCGTCCCGTCGCCCATTACTGCAGGAACATACCAGGTGAGCTTTCGATTTATTTTTTGATGATCCAGGCACACTGGGTACCATTTATTGAATTGGCTTGACCCCTCTGACAAGTATCTCGATATTTCAGGTAGAGGACCGCTCTCTTCAGTGATATCGTCCAAGACTTTCCAGGCGTCGACATCTCCCAGCAAATCTTGCTCCAACATGCGTCGTCCAGCATCTAGGACCGCACGAATAGGCATCTTCCGACCAGCATAAACGACACCCAGATGAAGCGGCAGGCGATTTCTCACCTTGCCCATCTCACGCTCATACTTGGCCTTAATAGCTCCTACCACCTTCAACGCCTCGTTGGCAGGTAGCAGGGTCATGAAGGTTTGGGGCTCGGCAAGGATGGGGATGGCGGGCAAGTAGGCATTATCAGCAAGTATCGCCACGCTCTCGACGGCGATTTCACCCCATTCTTTATTTTCCGTGCCGTAACCCTTAGATTCTTCTATGATGAGAGAATTCCGGACTTCTCGCTTTACGACATCGGCACCCCATTGCTGCAATCGCAGACTGTAATCCCTTTCACTTTCATCATCATTCTTTGCTGGAGCTTTCTTGTCCAATAACTTGGCAACGTAGGCGAGGTTGTCTATGGTTATCAAACGGCCTTTGGGACTATCGCTTTTTCCTTCTTCTGGGTCCCATACGGCGCTCAATTTGAGGCCTGTTGATGATCCCAATTCATAAGCATGATAGGGACCGAGGGTTGCATTTCTTTCAATGGGCGAAAGCTTGCCTCTTATTTCCAGCCGTGGTCCAGCTCGGCCGACCAAGTTTCCTATAATCGATTCTTGCAGTTTACCGTCTTTGCTCGTTGGGCAGACCTCTTGCCAGAAGCGATGAGTGGTCTCCCAAATGCGGCGCAGTCGAGCAAATGAGGGATTTTTGGCGATTTCGGCGGCAGTTCTATCAGCAGCATTTGCTGGATCCTTCACGGATAAAGTTCTAACCAGATCGCCACTTAGCCAATGGACTAGATCGAAACGTCCAACGATTAGAGCTATGCGAGCGTTGGCATCGGCCACTTCATCGTTCCATATGGTCGTATTTTGTTTCTTGGTAGCCCATTCCTTGGAGCGGTTTTCGCGGCGCTGTTCGCATACATCGCAAACGTGGCGGTCTCTGGACTTTGGGGCGGGTCCCATTGGTCGCAGGCCGCAGACTGTACAAATTTGCTCGTTAATATTCCATTGTTCATTTACCCATTCTGGGTTATGCATCGTATTTACGGGTTTCAAATGCTCCGAAATTGGTGGAAGTTTGTCGTCAGGCATTTTTTTCTGTTTTCTTTTCTTATTCCAATCAGGATCTTGCCCCCACCATGGCATTGAATCTACTTTGATAACTGGAATAAATTCGCCTTCAATATGTTCTCGAAAATTTTCACATATATGATCTTGAAGGGTTTTGGTATCATTTTTAAGCGCTAGCAAATCCAAAATGCAATTTGTCTTTTCGCATCCAGGAACTACAAAAACGCTTCCATTCTCATCTCGGTAAATTTCTGTTCCCAGAGGACGCAAAACTTCGATCAGATTGCAGATATTAGCAAGGATATCGTCGAGGAGGCTTCGACGCACAAGAAGGTCAGAAATGCGGGAGCTTTGAGCAAAGAAAGAAAAACCATCAAAGCGAACGCTGAGCAATCTCCACGTCAAATCATATGGCTGAGGCTTAAAGCCTATCAAAGCTCCAGCTACGGCTGCTTTGTATAATGCTGCTACTAAGCTGGACCAATCCCACAAATCGATCTCGTTTTCCGGTCTTCGCGTCTCTCCAAGTGCTTTAGAGAATGCTGTTCTGACAGTTGGCAGAAATAATCTGCGATCAGTCACTTTATTTAGATTCAAATTATTTATTTCTTCATCCAATCCTAACACAGGATCACATTCAAAACCAAAAACACTCGATAGTCTGGTATTGTTCTTAGGTTGTTTTTCCGATATATCCGCTTCTTCTTTCTCAATATGAGCTGCTGCGTGGCAGCGTCCTAATGCTCGTAATAACCACGCCTTATTGCTATCAAGAACAATTCCAGGTCTGGCTTCTTCAACCAGTTCTTTTATGGAAATGCTCTCACCAAGAACACAGAGATTTAGCGTTGAATCAAGCAAGTAAGAATATGCCTTTTTATATTCATAAGAGTGAATTGCAGGTTTATCATTGGCTTGATGTATGATGTGATCGTCACTGCATTTTCCCATATCATGCAGCCACGCCGCCACCTCAGCCAGAAGCAGTTGGTCGCGACATTTTTCCAGTTTACTCAGGTCGTTCATTGCGCTTCCTCCCATGCCTTTTGCCAATATATCCGAAATTCTTCGGGCTTTATGATTGTCCCTCCTGAGTCAACCTCTGCCATCCCAAATCCGCTGCTCGTCTTCGCTCCAAAGCCATAGATGGTCATCATCACTCTAATCCCCCTTGCCACAGCCTTCAGATCTTCCTTAGCATCATCTTTGCTCACCTCTGGCCCGACAAGGGGAACACAGAGCAGGGTGAAGATGCCATCTGTATCCTTGGGCACACATTCGAAGTAGATGGGATTTTTACCAGCGCCGCTCTCTCGATCATGCGGGTTAATTACTTCCAAACTAATCTTATCGAAGTATGTGGGGTAGAAGTGGAGGCTACCCTGGAATCCTTCGATATCACCTTTGCGGTGATCTTTATGCACAAGCTCGGATTCAAAATCATTTCCAACTTCCCTGGTCTTATCTTCAAAATTCTTTTTCCATGCATGTTTGTCTTTTTCATCTCTAGTTATTGCCCCAATAGAAAACCGGGCAAGAGAATGGTTCAGGAAATCGGATGTGCCATCCGTTTCGTTTCCAAAGAGTCGCCAGAGTCGAAGTCTCTCTCCAGTAAACTTCTTCTCATCGATAAGTCTTTCGTTGAGACTCGATACCAAGTCCTGCACCATCGCCGATCGCAGAGCCCCTTTCCACTGACTGGGAGCGATGTAAGGAACTTTAAAGACCCATTCTTTCTTGACAGGGTTGTCGATTATATAAAAGTCGGTGTCGTCCCGACTGATGTAGGGCTTGCGGAGTGTGAAGGGGAGATTGAGAGCCCATGAGCCATAGGAAATGTCAGTAATTGAAGGAAGGATTGTATTAGAAGCTACAAGATCGATGGCTTTCATCTCGTCCAGACGCTTGTGAAGAAAGGTGGAAGACCGATTTTTGAGCCAATATTTATAGCCACCTGGATCACGACGCATTCCTACTCGCGCTTGCTCTTTGTAAGGCGTGGCAATAGCCTGAGATAGTGTTATAAGTCGCATCCAATCATCTTCGATCTCCCTTGGCTCGGTCCAGCGGGTCGGTGGATCGGTCTGTTTGTGAACCAGGAAATCGATAGCGAAGGCCTGAGTAACGCTATCTTTAAGGAAAAAGGGATATTGAGACATAAACTCATATTTCATTGATTTGAGCCTCCTGCAAGCAAATTCCAACCGGCAATAAGATCGACAAAGACATCTCTAAGAACTTCTGGTGGAGCAAACTCAATAATCTTTTCAGAAAACCAAACATGGGACCTATCTGCCTGTAAGGCGGTGATATAGGCATACAATAGGGTCTTGGATCGCAATATATTCCACTGAAAACTAACCATCAATCCAGGGATCTCTTTCCGGCCAAGTTCATGGATTTGCATGTTTGTTATGTTATTATTGCTAAAATGAGCTCTAAGATAGTCATGGGCTATCTCCCGAATCCAAATATTTACCGCGTCATCTTCAAGCTTGTCCAGCAGATCCAAGATATAACCATCGAAATCTCGATTTCCATCCGGACTTGGTGCCGTGGCAACATGTAAAGCTACTTGGGTTCCGTTGTCCAGTTGACCTCTGTAAAGACTCTCTTGAGCATTCGATGAACTAAAAGAAAAAGCATCTCCAAATATCTCTTTCGCAGTATCCAGAGGAAACCTATCATCTTCTTGATCGAATACAAGAAAAATCCCGTTGCATGGCGGAAAACTAATCTGATTGGCAAATAAATTTCTCATTTGCTCGCGGTTTTTTAGCCATGGGCCTATGTTATTTCGATCCGATTTGCCAATCATCTCAGCTTGAGCCAATATGCCTCTGCTGCATAATTGATAGACCGCATACCATTCTGTTGGCCCCTCGGCATAGACAGCAATCCGGTTCACCATAGAATATCCTCCTTATTAGATGGCTTTAGCCTCCAGCTCAGGGGAAATAGATCAACCATTGCTGTTTCAGGATCGCGCAGGTCAAAGCCGGATTTCATCCAGCTGATGATATCATCACCATGGAATAGACGGCTTTTTAATTCTCCACTCGATTGAAGCGTCAGAGAATAGGCTCTTACGGAATTAGAATCTACAAGTTTCTCATTCAGCATTTGAGATATCCATGCCAACACATCCAAACTGTGAGTCGAAATAAATGCCTGTATCGGCCTTTCTTTGACGACACCAATTACTTCCTTCATCAGTAAACCCAACGTTGCTGGATGCATAAACAACTCGGGGTCTTCCCATAAGAATATGCCCGGATGTTTCTCATCTACCACTTCGGCCAAAGCTACGATAGACGCCAGTACTTTGAAGCTATGACGAATGCCATCTCCAAACAGATCTACTGGTAGCCGCACTTTCCCTGGAAATTGAATGTAGCCAGTTTCGCTCTTTAGCCCACTTGGAGCATTATCTACTCTAATAGAGGCTCCTTTTAATGCTGGAAAAACACGCTCCATTCTTTCAGATATTTTATCCTCCCAATTTATAATATGATTTTTAGCCCATTGAGCAAATTGTTCTTCAAAGTGATCATTTGCATTATGAAAGTCGAAAAATAGCACACGTTCAGGGTCAGGTCTAATCCCTTTTTCTGCCCAAATGGCGAAGTGATCGATAAATTCCTGTTGTTCCCATCGATATACCCAAACCGGATCCCATAGGTAATGCCATCGTGATTGTTCAGATAGAATACCCCAATTTTCAAAAATAGATGGAATCAAAGTTTTAGGTATATTTTTTTTCTCTGTTATACCAAAAGACGCAATTTCATCAATATCTTCATTAATAAACTTGCTTGCTTCAAGAGGCGCACCCAGGCGAAAACCTCTAATGGTAGCATTCTTCACAAGGCTCTCAAGATCCACAGCAATGCCACCTTCTGAAGTCAAAACTGCAGGGTTTTCTTCCCATCGATCCTTATGCCCATGACGCATGCGAAGACGTGGCATAGGTTCAACGCCCAGGAAATCATAATGCATAGGTACTGTGGCTTTAATGACAGAATCGATCTCCTTCTCGTCAAATGGTACATCCTCTAAAATCAGAAGAGCTGGCCTTCCACTTACACCTCCCAGATACAACAATTCTAAGAGTGCGGTCTTACCGCTGTTATTAGGACCTATGAGTACGTTTATCTTGCCTAAATCTTCCAGTACTCCTTCTCTAATCCCTCGAAAACGATGTACAACCAATCTATCTACCATTTGGCCCTCTCCAGGAATTCTGCTGCCTCATTTATCGTCCATTCATGCCATGCCCCAGTTGGATAAGTCTTTGGCTGGCCTTGAACCCTTAATATTGCCCGCCAACTGCTTTCATCACGCACTATTTCCCAAACCATGGCGGCGACCTTAGGATCCTGTAACCACGCCCAACTCCGAATCTCCCAACCGCCATCCAGAAGATATGCCCAGCTAACCGTCACCTTACTGCGCACCCGCTTCGTTTCACCTTTCCGCCGCAACTGTAGTGCGCCAAACATCCACATTTCATCGCTCGGTTCTCCACGCCATCGCCGGAATCTCCATTCATTCTTAAACGATGGAGCTAAAGGTACTGTCTTATACTTTGTTATAATGGGCTGCACTTGCGTCGCCGCCCTTTCCATGCCAGGAGGATGTGTCCACCATGCTCCCTTTTGAGGTTGGAAATGGTAACGCATAAAGCCAAAACGCCGCAAGTCAGGCAAGTCTATATAGGGCCTATAATCAATGTTGGACTTATCTTTATAGATCTCAGCATCTTCCTGCCAGGAGTGTTGGGCATGGCCTTGTACAATGCTCCGATTCATTATCGTAAAAACTCCATATCCCAGCTGGGGCTTAGCTCCTATATTGCCCCATTTCTCCAGAAATAAAAACAGGGCCGCAATCAGGCTCAAAGTCTTTTCATCGCCCTTGAAATTCAAAACCAACTCGCCCATCCGTCCGGGTGGCAAAAACCATCCTCTGCTGCGGTCTGGTGGCCGGATGTTAAGCATGCGACCTTCTTGAGTCCACATGGGTTTGGTACTGTCTACAAC
>CAZPUO010000098.1:0-9425 GCA_964589745.1 uncultured Methanotrichaceae archaeon | reverse complement strand
AAGCAGAAGTCATCAAAAATTTGAATAATATTGAATCTGGCATCTTGCACTAATCCATCAAGGTAAGGTTCAGTCGTACAAAATCCCGTATTCCGGGGCAAGAGAAATTCATGGCTTTTGATCAGTATAATACGGATACCAGAGGCAAAATTGATCGTGGGTCGATGAATCCGGGCATCTTCCATTATTAAAAAGTACAAATGAAGTGAGACCTCTCGGATTTTCGACCGAGAGAGCAGCATGTCTCGTAAGCTGCAAAGCCAAAGTGAATAGCCCGGAACCTTTATCTTACGCCGGCTCTGCTATCGGACCACTTGTTCAGAACATAGGGCAGCGCAACTACAGCTACACCGAATACGACTATGGCAATGACCTGATCCATGAAGTTCATCTGACTCACCTCCTTTTATCAAGTTGGCAGTGATTAAAGCCATTCCTTGAATCATAAACTTTGTGCTACCATTTTGTAAAAGAAGGAGACTTTAGAAAAATTTTCTCTAGATATATTTAATTATTAATGATTAAGAATTGATCCGCCAACATACAGGTTTGAACGCGATTATGTCGAGGCAGAATTGGGTGCCGAGACGAAGGCCGGATGTCCGGCCTTCTGCCTACTTAACCATGGAGACTGCGGCAATAACTACCACAACGATGGCGGCTGCAGCCAAAAGGAACTTGCCCCATTCGATGTGCATTACCTGGTCATTGGTACGTTTCGGCCTGTGGGCCACCACCTCTGCGATCCACTTCTCGTGCTGTAGCATCGCATCGCTCTTTACAACTGTCATTTAGCTCACCTCCAGTTATGACATGGGATTGCCCATGCCTGCAACGGGTGTACATCTCTTGAGGAGAAAAACTTTGCTAGACACCCACAACTTATAGCTCTGGGATTAATCTCAAGTCTTCGATCTTCTCCCTGGAAAAGACCGATAGATCTTTGCATCCTTCCGGATCTTGCCTTCTGCTGCCAGCTTCTGAACTTCAGCCGCGACTGCCGCGCTTCGCCGCAGAAACTGGCCTATGACCAGTTCCTCCAGATCTTTTCCGTTCACTTTTTTTCCCTTTCCGATCCCCGGGCAGGTTGGGTTATAATTTATGCGGAGAATTATGTCTCCCTGAGGCGTCGTCTCTTCCTCCACGCGAAAGGGAAAAAGCCGGCAGGCTTTTGGCCGGACTGGGTAAACAGTGCAGCCTTCATCGTAAAATATGCAGGTGGTATCCTCTTTGCTGTGCATGACAGGAAGATCAAGGATGACCCTCCTTCCGGAATCGTCAACAAAAACACATCGGCCATCATATTCACGGAGTGTATCCACAAAAGCCTTGGGCTCCATCCCGGTGCGCTGGCCGATGTTCTCAATATCCTCTTTGGTCAGGTAAATCAGGTTCGATTTCTCCCAGAACTCCTTCAGCCGTTCCTGAGGAACCAGGATCTCGAACTCCTCTGGCCTCTTGTGATGGCAGCAGGAGCCACACCTTTGGCATTTGAATCTGACAGCATCAAAAGCGGTCTTGACCAAAACCCGGGGCAAAAAACTCCTTTGGAAAAAAGAGAAGAGAACGAAGACGCCCTAAAGCGTCTTCTTCCTGGGATGATCGTCGGTTAGGACCTTCAGCCCCAGCTCTTCAGCCGACTCTGCCTTCATGATGTCCACCATCGCGGCGGCGGGGAAGATCATGGGAGCGTTCTCGATCGGACCATAGAGGTAGTAGTCAGCGCCCACGATGCCTGCCACCAGGTTGGAACCGATATCCACGGGGGCGAAGGCCTCCTGGCCTATCTGTTTTCTGCTATCTTAGCATCAGTTGATGCATTGGTAAAAAGGCAAAAAGGTAAAAAGAGGTAATTAACAAAAAAGAAAAAATACTAAATTGGCATTTTCCATAGTGATAGATCCAAATTAAGCTGCGAAATCATTAAACTAATTTTATTGAGAAAATTTCTGCAATGATCAGAAAGATTTAAATAAACAAAATGCGTTTCATAACGCCTGTACGAGGGTCCTTCAATAACAATAAGGATTTCTACAGTACAGGAAATGAATATGTCTGACTTCATACAACACGGAGCGCCCATAGTGGGACACGATGTCACTGTTCCAGGTGTAATCACATCAGAGGATGCCGGTTTTTACTTCCTCATTGTATCTGCGATAATATTCTTGGTTGCAGCTCTAACTGGACACTTGGCATAGACCTCACCGTGGTTTGCAGGCTGTCTGAATCCGCTGAACGGCAGGATCGCTCCTATCCAGGTGCAAAGCTTCCCACGCAGCCAAGATAAAACCTATAATTTAATTTTTAAAAATATTCAAAGGACTGGGAGAGTTAAGAATTGAGATTGGTACTATTTCACTATTAATAATTATAATAATGGATCTTTGGCTCTTTCCCCGGCAGAGTCCTGTAGATCCCTGCCTTTGCAGAGATCGCGCCCGAGGCCATCAGCCTTTGCACCTGAGGGCTTATATCTAGTGTCCTTAGCAAGAACAGCTCCGCTACCAGCTTCTCTAGCTTGCGCTGATCTACTATCTCGCCTTTTCCTATACCAGGGCATGTGGGATTGTAACTGATATTGAGCAGAGTATCTCCATTAGATGCGGTTTCCTCCTCTACCCGGAAGGGAAAGAGCCTGCAAGCTTTGGGCCGCACGGAATAGATTTTGCAGCCTTCTTCATAAAAGATGCAGGTGGTATCTGCTTTGCTCTTCATTACCGGCAGGTCGAGGATAACCTTACTCCCACATTCTCTGACTTTAACAAAGCATCCATCATAATCATAGAGGGTATCCACGAATTCGGCAGGCTTTCTGCCCGTCCTTTTGGCTATGGCTGTTACCTCTTTTCCAGTGAGGTTGATCAGATTAGACTTCTCGCAAAATTCCCGAAGTAGCTCCATGGGAACTAGATCATCAAACTCCAATGGCCTCTTATGATGACAGCAGGAACCGCACCTCTGGCATTTGAACTTGATATCTTCAAAAACAGCCTTTACTATAACGCGCGGCAGATAAATTTCCCCCTAAAAAAGGAAATTGAGAAGACGTCGCTAAAGCGTCTTCTTGCGGGGATGGTTTTCAGCCAGGACTTCCAGGCCCAGCTCTTCCGCGGACTCCGCCTTCATGATATCCACCATGGCCGCAGCCGGGAAAATCATGGGGGCGTTCTCTATCGGCCCGTAGAGGTAATAGTCGGCGCCCACGATTCCTGCCACCAGGTTGGAGCCGATGTCCACAGGGGCAAAGGCCTCCTTGTGCTGTTTCTTCCACTTCTTCATCCAGTCCCATGCGGAAGCACCGTTATGGAATCCTCCGCCTACCGGCAGGCCGAGCTGGGCCTTGACGGCAATGATGGCGCGGTAGGTAGCACCAGAGCCGGATCCCAGGGGCATCGCTGCTGTGTCGATGAGCGGCCTGGTAATGCCGCACTCTTTGGCATACTCCAGCATGCCCTTCTTAGCGCCGCCTCCCGCCTTGGTCAGAATGTCCATCTTGCCCTTGGTTCCCGACTCCATGGCGTTGAAGGCCAGCACAATGGCTGAGTCGAGATCGCTCTCCTTAACTGCCTTCAGCTCCTCGTCAGTAATGGAGGCGTTGATGGAGTTGTGGATGGCTCGGTCGGCTACGCCGATCTCCGTGGCATACTTGACTCCAAAAGCTCGCACCTCAGGTGCTGAGGAATCAATGAGGAACGGATAATCAGAGATCCCCACAAACCAGTCGATCTCCTTCTTCATAGCTTCATTGCTCTCAGCGACGATCTGGTTCATGCAGGAATTTCCTGTGATGTCGCTCATCTCAATCTGTTTGTTCCAGAGCGTCTCGGCAGTTGCCGCGTCGAAGACTCCGTGTTCTGGATCCGAGACGATCTTGTGCCTGGCGTAGAACATGGTGCCTATGCAGCATGTGGGGTACTCTCCAGGCTGGCCCCCTACCTTGAATTTACCGAATTCGAAGACTTCTTGCTTCCTGTCAAATCTGAACATTCAAATCACCCTCGTCCAATTGCCTGCGTATACGAACAAAATATATGCCAGTACAATGATCAGACCCGCGCATACTCCGTACGCAGCGCCAAGATCTCTGCCGATGGACTTGCCAGCCCTCATGTACTTCTCTGCAGAGTAGAACTCCACCTTCTGCTCAATCGTGTCCAGCCTCGCCATTATTTCTCGAAGCTGATCAGGGTCGACTACGGCGACGGGTATTACTGGCTTTGTGTCATCTGCCATAGTTTACAGCCCCCCCATGAAGGCGAAAGGCCCAAGCATCATCAAAATGGCAAGGACGAAACCGATGGCAAATCCCATGGACACAGTTGAAAGGACGCCTGAGCTCAGCTTGGTCTCCCTGGCCAGAAGCTGGCCCTTGTACCTGACGTCCTCTACTACTAGATCGACCAAAGGCATATTCGGCTCCACTACAGTTGCCATTCCCTGGCCATATAAAATCTCCTCAGCCATTTTAGCTCCCTCCCACTGCCTTCAGAATTATTCCGAAGAGCACAAGAACCACGGTCATGCCTAGGGCGATGCCTTCGATCTTGCCCACATAGATGCCAGCCTGTAGCTTATTAAGAAGACCATTGTTAGTCACAGCCGTATCTATGCCGCGTATCCTCGACCTTACTTCGACCATCTCCGCGGCCATGGGCTTTAGCCCGCCTGCCTCTTCCTCGGCGGCGCCCTCTTTGATCTCGATGATCATGGGGTCGACGTCGAGAGCACCGGGATCCTTGGAGACCAGCTCCTTAATCTTGCCGGTGATGGCTCCAATGTCCTCAGTGTCGATCATGAAGACTGGCTCGACCTGGCTCTTATAGCGCTCAATGGACTCCGGAGTCAAATTCTGGATGAAGGGGATGGCGCCCTTGGCTCCGATGATCCTCCCTTCCTTGTCGATTCCGTTCTGCGTAAAGGCCAGCGCGGCCTGCCCGGTGATGTGCCCCTTGACCTCCATTCCTGTGATCAGGATGAATCTGATGTTGGGATTGGAGACGATGTTGGCCACCATCTTCTCTATGCCGATGTTCTCTGTCTTGCAGGGTCCGGCTAATGCTGCCCCAGCGGCGAGCAGATCGGAGCCTTTAATGTGCGAGCCGCTGGTGCATACTACCACGGGGCTCTCGGGATTTCCGACTTCGTATTCGCCGGTGATCACCGGCCAAGGCTCCGATGGCTTCTTCTTGAGTACCATCTCATGCACCTCCGCCTAACGCCTTCACTGCAATCTTCATGGTCTCCGGATCGCTGAATGCCATGCCCAGCAGCACCACGAAGGACAGCACCAGGCCAATGATGAACCCCATCCATATGTTGGTGTACTGGCCAGCAATGTAGGAGGCCTTGCCCCTGTTGGCGTACGACGAGAGAAGCTCGTTATCCGGCACAAGCTGATTCATAAGGTCATCAGCTATCTTATCCAGTTTTTCTATCCTTTCAAAAACCGGATCGAAAGTGTACAGAACCACGTCCGCCCTCTGCTCCGATACCACTCCTTTCATGGGGTCGAAGATCAGGCCCAATTCTGGTGAAACTCTAACAAATCCCATTTCCAGACCTCCTCACTGCACCGCTGGCGGCAGAAGTCCTGTTCCAACCACTGCTGAGGCATCTCTCTTGACCAGACGGTAGTACAACTTGAAGTAGTAGAACCATATGGCAAAGCCTATGACCAACTGCAATAGTCCGGCAGCAAGGCCTTGCGTCATCAAGGCCGCAATTCCCGTGGCCACCATGGCCAGTCCGCTCACCATGACCGCGTTCACAAGGGTTCTGTCCTGCTTCTCATCCGGGCCAAGATTGGCATTGAAGGGATGCAGAATGGCCAGACCGCCGGCAATGAAGATTATTGCAATATATCCGGTCATTAGAACGTTTTTCACAATATCTGCATAGCCGAGGGTACCAGATATGGCAAAGCTCCAGCCCAAGAGCCCCAGGGCACCTGCCATGGAAAGGTCGGCGTTTCCTTCCTCCATGATGGGGATGTTGAACTTGATGACCTTGTTGGCGATGACGCCAATGATATAGCCGAAGACCGCGGCATAGATCAGGGTTATGATCGGTCCCAGCAGTGGGAAGCCCAAGGCCTCAGCCACAGAAAGTCCGAACATGACTGCAATGATACCCATTCCCAGAGCCAGCATGCCAATGGATGGAACTCCGGTCCCTATACCATAAGCGCAAACTCTTCTCACGGCGTTGGCTCCCATGAGCGCAGCGAAGATAGCCGCCACTGCTCCCAAGAAGGAGAACGCAGTGGTGTTCAGGGCGCTATTGAGGATGGCACCCAGATATATTCCGACTAGGGATCCAACCAGGCCATACATTCTCAGCTTCTTCGGATCGATGGCAGATGGCACTCCACCTGCTCCTCCACCTAATGACATTCTAGGCACCTCCCGTGATTAATACTGCAGCCAATGCGAGCAAGATGCTGGCCACAGCGCAGGCTCGGAAGGCAAAGGGCCACTTCTTGAATTTGGGATCATGGAAGCCCTCGATGGTTCCCTGGATGTTCCAGGATGCGAGCACAGCATTCACAAAGAATATGCCGATGGCGAACATAGCGCTTAAAGCGGCGTTGCCGTTGATCAGGTAAAGCGGATAGTAGATCATAGCACCGCCCAGGCCTCCCATCATGCCGCCGATGAGGCCACTGACGAAACAGATGGTGGGGATGCCCTGGCCGACCGTTCCAAGAGCCACATAAGGCGGCTGGGAAAATCTGGTTATGGGGTCGTAATTAACCTTCGCTGAGGCGAAGGGCACTCCCACGGCATATGCATAGATCCAGCCTCCGGCGAGCATTGTAGAGCCTATCATGATTCCTGCACCCACTGCCCCCGAAGCCAGAATGAGCCAAAGGTTGTCCGTGACCGACATCATCAGACCTGCGGCCAAAAGCCCAGTCAGGCCAGATCCAGCAGCGAGCTGCACTGTGCCCGTGCCGATACCTGTGGCCTGAGCCATGGCTGCGGGAGCCCCCCCCACAGGAACAAAGTGAACGCCAATGCCTACCAGGAGCCCACCGACGAGGATCTCCAGGATGTAGATAATGGTGTTGATATCAAAGTTCATGCTGCAATATCCCCCTTGTATTCCGGATACGGTCCGTACTTTCTTCTGGCTGATCTTTCTACATAGAAGTTGTAGAACACCATCACAATGATAAAGAATAATCCCATAGCAATGGCAAAAGACGCCTGAGTTACTGGATCAAAGATTGTGGTTCTCCAGTTATCCAAGAAAACCGTAAGGCCAAAGGCCATTCCCGTGGCCGGGCCACCAAACTTGGTACAGAACCAAGCGTTGTCTATGGAGTTCCTCAAACCAGCTTCGGCCTTCCTAACTATCTGGCCAGAGAGCATGGTATTAAGTCCCGTACCAAACTGCCTGTTCTGGAACTCACGCTCACCACCGTAATGGATATCGCCTACCGAAGAGCCGATTGCGCCAACAGCCAGTCCCCAGATCAGAGCGATGATCGGCATCGGGAAGGGATGTGGCACTGGCAGCATATATACCATGATGTAAGATATAGTAGCAATACAAAACGATGTTATCCAGACGTGTGCCATAATCGATGGCGTCGTATATCTGACTATGTCCAAATAGACCCACTGGTTGAACCTCTTCTGGCTGGAACTCCTGCCGAAGTAGGCGCTCATTGCAAAGACACCGTTGAATAAAGCGGCAACGGATGCGCCTGCCACAAGTGCCAACAGTGCGGGCATCTGGAAGGCCGTAATAAGCGTATAAGCCACCATAGCTGCAGTGGCACACCACAGGGCATTGGCCGGGGGTTCTCCCGAAATGGCCTTATTATAGATCCTGTGGGGATTTCCGACCTGGGCAGCCAGTTGAACTTGCGAGTTGGGGTTGCTCTGAGAACCTACATCGGATTCTATATCCTCAGAAGCACCGGCAACAGTAGCAAGGGCTCCCATCGCAGCTATAAGCCCCATACTAAATGCGTCCATTTATTCCTCCTCCTTTTCATTTCGCCAATTTCATAGTTTTGCGCGATAAAATTGGCTATGACGCTCTTGGTATCAATTACCTAAACTTATAAAGCTTTCGCGATTAGCTCGAAGAGCCGAAAAATCCTCAGCCGTTTTGGATCGGTGCAATTACCAGGGTTCTCTCTTTGCTCCGATCTTGTAGCCGATGATGTTGGTCAGGCGGTGCAAGATGGGTGTAATTATCAACACTATTAATATTATCGTAGGAGTAAAGTTCTGCCAGAACCATTGCGGCGCGACCAACATGGTGAGAATCCACGCCCCTATAACGAAATCCAACTGGTCTATGACGAAGAGAGGTGCGCCGCGCTTGAGGCCCAACCGGCGCTTGAAAAAGGCAGCCGTGATGTCGCCAAGCATGGCGCCCAGGGAGAGACCTACAAGCACAAAAATCTGGCCTGGCCCGGTGCCAAAGCTCGGCAGACCGAGGGCTGGCGCGATGGTGTTGAGCAGAAGGCCAGCAAGGACCCCGCAGATGGTTCCTGCGGCTGTTCCCCTGAAAGTTTTGCCGTCACCCAGCATGCGTCGACCATCTTGGAAGGTTTGGCCAAGGTCCAGGGGAGCGCCTCCGCCAAAGAGAACTGCGATATTGTTGGGAATATAGGCGGGCAGCATCAGCCAGATGGCGATAATCAGCGGGTTCATCCTTTATTCTCTGATGCTTTTCGCGTCCTATCCCATATATCAAATTATCTGAGGATTGAGACGCAGAATTGCTAACAGCCGTGGTAAGTGCTCTTCGCCGGCGGAATTTTGGATCGAAACAGTTAAGTTCCACCTGCGATACTAAGAGGGCGGGCGTCGATGGTCTAGTGGTTATGACTTGGGCCTTCCAGGCAGAATCGATTCTGCGAAGCAAGCCTACAACCCGGGTTCGAATCCCGGTCGACGCATCCGTTTTATGAGCCAATCCTTACGTTAAATGCCGAATTATTTTCGCTACATTTATATCCTAGTTTGACAAGTCTTAGATTATGAATTCCGAAGGGGAAATCACCAGTGCCCGTGGGTTGCTGGCCGAGAAGATCGCTGGGGAGATCACCTTATCCCAGAACCCGGGCGAGACCCTGAGGAAGTGGCGGAGGAACTTTGGCATAACCCAGACTGACCTTTCCAATCATTTGAGAATATCGCCTTCTGTGATATCCGATTACGAGAGTGGAAGGAGGAAGTCTCCCGGCATAATGATTGTGAGCAAGATTATTGATGCGCTGCTGAGGATAGATGAGAGCCGCGGATGCAATATCCTTCGAGCCTACGAGGATATGTGGGGAGATATTCTGGGGATGGATTCTATATGCAGCGTTTGCGAGTACCAGGAGCCGGTTCCTCTCGCGGATATGGCTCTGAAGCTGAATGCTGCGGTTATCTTTGGACGAACTGATATCACGATAT
>CAZPUO010000097.1:0-9442 GCA_964589745.1 uncultured Methanotrichaceae archaeon | reverse complement strand
TCTATATATCCTGTGAAAGCTTGATATAAGGTAAAGAGGGAGGGGTGGGCAGATACCGGAATTATTGTGTTTGGGAGGATGAATCAATGGGTGCTGTTGTTTGGCTGGAGGAAGTCGGAAAAAACGACCTTTCCGTCGTGGGCGGCAAGGGTGCGTCCTTGGGTGAGATGATAAATATCGGCGTGCCCGTTCCAGGAGGGTTTGCGGTCACTGCTCAGGCTTTCAGGGATTTCATTAACAGAGCGGGAATTTCCGAGAAACTATTTGATGCCCTAAAGGTGAATGTGAATGAAGAGGCAGAGCTACATAAGGCAGAGGAGACCGCCAAGCGCCTTATCATGGAGGCCAAGGTTCCAAAGGATATCGAGCAGGCCATAAGATCCCGTTACGAGGAGCTTTGCAAGCGGGAAGGCGAGCAGGTCTTCGTGGCTGTGAGATCCAGCGCCACTGCCGAAGATCTGCCCGATGCCAGCTTTGCGGGTCAGCAGGAGACTTACCTGAACATGCGAGGAGCGGATGATGTCTTTAATGCCGTGAGAAGGTGCTGGGCATCCCTTTACGGAGCCAGGGCGATCTTCTACCGGGTGGAGCAGGGATTTGAGCACGACAAGGTCAACCTCTCCGCCATTGTGCAGAAGATGGTGGACTCCGAGAAGTCCGGCGTGATGTTCAGCTCCCAGCCCTCCACAGGCGAGCCATTGGTGGTCATTGAAGGAGCCTGGGGGCTGGGGGAGGCAGTGGTGAGCGGCAGCGTATCTCCTGACAACTACGTGGTAGACAGGAAGAGCAAGAGTATATTGAGCAAGTATGTCGCCACCAAGGAGATCATGATCATCAGGGACCCCAAGACCCAGAAGACGGTCACAGTCAAGGTCCCACAGGATAAGCGAGAGGCAGTGGTTCTCACCGATAACGAGATGGTGGAGCTGGCCAAATACGCCGAGATCCTTGAGACGCACTACGGCATCCCACAGGACATCGAATGGGGCGTGGAAAAAGGCAAGATCTACATCCTCCAGTCCAGGCCGATTACTACCATCAACAACAAAAAACCCACAACACAAGCAGAAGGGAGCGGCAAGGTGCTGCTCACCGGCCTCGGAGCTGCGCCGGGCTCGGCCAGCGGGACCGTCCGAATAATCAACAGTGGCAGAGATCTGGACAAAGTTAAGCAGGGTGACATAATGGTTACCAAGATGACCATGCCGGACATGGTTCCTGGCATGAAGCGTGCCGGAGCCATCGTCACCGACGAAGGAGGCATGGCCTGTCACGCCGCGATAGTGAGCCGCGAGCTGGGCTGTCCCGCCGTCGTGGGAACCAAGAAGGCAACTTCTGTCCTGAAAGACGGCATGGAGATAACTGTCGACGGCGCCAAAGGCATGGTCTATGAGGGCCGTGTGGCCTTGGCTGCGGCCACCAAACCTGCCGCTGCGAGCGCAGGCGTGGTGGTATCCAAACCCATCACTGCAACGGAGATCAAGGTCAATATCAGCGAGCCAGACAGAGCGCAGGCCGCAGCGGCCACCTTAGCGGACGGTGTTGGGCTACTGCGCATAGAGCATATGATCCTGGGCCTCGGCAAGACTCCAAACTGGTACATCAAGAACGGAAAGACCGAGGAGTATATCGAAGAGCTGGTAAAGGGCGTAAAGGTCGTAGCCGATGCCTTCTATCCCAAGCCGGTATGGGTCCGCACTCTGGATGCACCCACGGATGAGTTCCGGGCCATGGAGGGTGGCGAAGGCGAACCTCATGAGCATAATCCCATGTTGGGCTGGCGTGGCATCCGCAGGGATCTGACGGAGACGGAGCACTTCCGCCTGGAGGTCAGAGCCTTCAAGAAGCTGCACGATATGGGTCTTTCCAACGTGGGCATCATGTTGCCCATGGTGCAGCACGTCCGAGAGTTTCAGAAGGCCAAGTCCATCATGCTCGACGAGGGCCTGGATCTGGAGAGGATCGATGTGGGCATCATGGTGGAGACGCCAGGAGCGGCGCTCACTATCGAAGACTTCATCGAGGACGGAATCGACTTTGTCTCCTTTGGCACCAACGACCTGACTCAGTACACCCTGGCTGTGGATCGCAACAACGAGAACGTGGCCGGGCTCTACACCGAACTGCACCCTGCCATTCTGAAGCTCATCGAGTACGTGGTAGAGCGCTGCAACGAAGCCGAAGTCAAGACCTCCATCTGCGGACAGGCGGGGTCCTATCCGGAGATGGCCAAGCGACTCGTCGAGATCGGCATCACCAGTATCTCTGCCAACATCGATGCCGTAGCTGTGGTGCGGGAGACTGTAGCCAGGTCCGAAAAGATCCTCATGCTGAAGGCCCTGAGAAACAGGGACTAGGGCCAAAAAGCCCAAGGATGCTGATATGAGAGAGAAAGCCCTTTCCGAGGATGAGGTGATGCGCATTCTGGAGAAGACAAGAGCTAGCGATTTCAGCTATGACAGATTCTTCTCCACCATGTGTACAAAGCCTCATCCCATCGCGGTAAGGGCTCACGACATGTTTTTGGAGACCAACCTTGGCGATCCTGGCCTGTTTCCCGGCGTTGCCCACCTCGAGCAGCAGGTGGTGCGCATGCTGGGCGAGCTGCTCGGCTGCGCCAACGTGGCAGGCTACATCTCCACCGGCGGGACGGAGTCGAACATCCAGGCAATCCGGGCAGCAAGGAACGAGGCCGGCAAGAAGAACGGCAATATCGTCGTGCCGACCTCCGCCCATTTCTCCTTTGATAAGATCGGTGACTTGCTCTGCTTGGAGGTGCGCAAGGCCGAGCTGGACGATAATCTCAAGGTTGACCTTGGATCGGTTGAGTCCCTGGTGGATTGTAATACCGTGGCGCTGGTGGGTATAGCTGGCACTACTGAGTTTGGTCAGGTGGACCCCATTGAAAACCTGGCACGTCTGGCATCGGAGCGGGGAATTCATATGCACGTGGACGCGGCCTTTGGAGGCTTTGTTCTGCCTTTCCTGGAGGGTGACTGGCGCTGGGATTTCCGGGTCAAGGGCGTCTCCTCTATCACCATCGATCCCCACAAAATGGGAATGAGCACCATCCCTGCTGGCGGCCTTCTCTTCCGTGGCCACGATTGCATGAACGCTCTGGAGACAGAGACATATTATCTCACCAAGGCCAGACAGGCGTCACTGACAGGAACAAGGAGCGGCGCTGCGGCTGCTGCTACTTACGCCGTGATGATGAATCTGGGCCGGGAAGGCTTCAAAGAGATGGTCAGCTACTGCATGGATTTAACGCGCCACCTGATCTCAGGCGCAAAGAAAATTGGGATCGAGCCGGTTATCGAGCCGGTCATGAATGTGGCGGCCTTGAAAGTGCCTAGAACGGCAGAAGTGCGAGAGGAACTGATGAGGCGCGACTGGCATGTCTCCATGACCCGCGAGCCGAATAGAGCGCTGCGCTTGATCCTCATGAAGCATATGACACACCAAAACATCGATCTGTTCCTGAAGGATCTGGAAGAGATTTTTCGTGCCTGATCCGCTCAGCCTTTTCGCGAAAAATGATCGGCTCTGGCGCGCAGACGCCAGAGGGTCGATGCAGTGCATTTTCAGGCTCTATGGAAGTCTAGCTCATTGTCACATGGATGCTGCTCAGTATTCCTTTCGTCACGTCCTGAGGATAGGTCGAGGCTACATCCACGAGGGTTGTGCCAACGGAGACTGGGCCGCATTCGCAGTTCTTGCTATCCAGCCAGTATTGAGCCTGCTGGAACACAGTACCGGATGGCACGTTGGTCATGCCGGCAAATGGCTTGCCAGACAGCAGGAAACCGCTCTTGTTGTCGATAACCTGTTCCACAGGGGCAGTGACATTAATGCCACTCAGAGCCATGCGAAGGGCCGCGATCTCCTCGTTAGTCTCCAGAGTCGCGGTTGTGAGGTTCTTATACTCTGTTATGCCTATTGATGCCCCGGTTGTATTGTCGGTTGATATCACCAGAGTATAAACCGTGGCGAAGGGATAGACCGTCGAATTTGGCGTCTGGATTTGGTAGTTTGTATTTGTGTTCATATTAAACGATACTGTGTAGGGTCCGATCTGATGTGTCTCGGAAGCTGCTAAAGCCGAGGAGGACGCCATCAGCATCAAGATTGCAGCAAGTAATAATCTCACCTAGTTTCACCCCAAAGTATGTTGATCCTCTTCATAGAAAAGTTTTCCTTCGATGCCATTTGGGCGCATAATATCCAACGAGCGGATATTCAACTGGCTCATCGAGATAATTCAGAAAAATAGATACAAGTTTGGCTGGGAACTTCAAGTCCATCATTTTTTAAATCAAGGAATTAATCGATGCTGCTGTTTATCTCCAGAGTGTTTACGAATCCTCGATCCTAACGAATGTGCCTCTTTGAACAACTGAAGCTTGTTCCAAGGCTCATCAATAGGTTAGCTAAATAAAGGAGTGATGTGTCGAAGGGAATTTGCTCCAATCTCCAAAGAAAGGACAACAGAGGCAGATGGAATGGAATACGTTCTTCACCCGAAGTCAGAAATAGATAATAGGATAAAGCATCTTCAGTCCCAGATGGGCGAGATGGACGGGGCCCTGCTCTTTCACTCCGTGGACATGGCCTACTTTTCCGGTACCGCTCAGGATGGGCTGGTCTACATCCCAAAGGAAGGCGAGCCGGTGGTGATGATGAGGAGAAGCCTGGAGAGAGCCAGGGAAGAATCCCCGCTGGAGGTCCGGCCGCTCAAAAACATGCGAAATCTGAGATCTGATCTGGAGATACCGGCGTGTGCAACCATAGGCCTGGAGATGGATGTTCTCCCCTGCAGCTTTTACTTTCGAGTGGCCGGTGCCCTGAAAGATGCGAATTTCGTCGATGTTACCGAAAAGATCAAGCATGTACGCTCTGTTAAATCCGACTTTGAGCTTCGCCTGATCAAGGAAGCTGCCAGGATACTGGATGCCGGTCTCGCATCCGTCCCCGACTATATTGAGGAGGGGATGATGGAGGTGGATCTGTTGTGCCGCATTGAATCTGTGATGCGATCCATGGGCCATCAGGGATCCCTTCGTTTCCGTAAATTCAACAGCATCGTTCCTCTGGGTCACGTCATGTGCGGGCCGGAAGCAGCTTATCCGAGCTTCCTGGCTTCACCGACGGGCGGAAGGGGCACATCTCTGCTCTTTCCCCAGGGCCCTGGATTTGGGAAGATCGAGCGAAATGAGCCGGTGTTTGTGGATACGGCTGGTATATACAATGGATACATCGCCGATGCCACCAGAATCTTTTCCATCGGAAAGCTTGATTCAGAGCTGGAGGATGCCTACCTTGCCTCGCTGCAAATCGAAAAGACTATCGCCAGGGAGCTGTGTCCCGGCCGGACGGGAAGAGAGCTTTTCGAGCTATCGGAGGCAGAAGGGGCAATGCTCGGTTATAAGGATCACCTGGGAGGCGTGCCGGGCAGCAAATGCGGTTTCGTGGGCCACGGCGTCGGCCTGGAGCTGGACGAATACCCGGTGCTCGGCCCGCTGGATCACATCATTCGAAGCGGCATGACCGTTGCCGTGGAGCCCAAGATGATATATCCTGACAAAGGCGTTTTGGGGATTGAAGACACTTTCCTCACCACAGAAAACGGAGCGCAAAGATTGACCAGACTTTCCCAGGATATTTGGCGTGTTTGAGACAGGAAAACGAGACACGACGCGAAGGATTTCCGGGGCAACTTATCTCATCACCTCTGCAAAATCTCCTTTTACATTCACCCGAACGGATCCGTAACTTCCGGAAATCTTTTGCAGAATTGGCCAAGCACTCATCGTCTCCATCTTGACCACTGGATCGTAGTACTCCAAAATCCAAGACCCATTCTGGAAAGATGCATTTATGGCCACGGCATAGGCCCGCCATCGGAAGAGCTTTACCTGGGAAAGCTCATCGGCCGCCTCGATAGCTTTCTTGGGATCGTCTCCTGGAGGCCGCACAAATAGGCAGGGAAATGTGGAGCGTCGCTGCACTTTCCCACGAAAGGAATCAAACTCGTAAACCCGGAACTGGTCGTGGCCATCGTCCAGAACGGCCCACTGGAATAGACCGGATTCAGCGAAGCTTTTTGCACTCTCATTATGAAAGAAGCTTTGAGCCGTATCCTTTCCTTCGATTCTGATGGCTCCTATTGCTACGATAAAGACTATAAATATTATAAATAAATTCTTATTGAATCCTTTCCTGGACTTCTCTCTGAACAGCTCGACGAGGATCACCAAGCTGGCTATCATTATTATTATCTCCGTATGAAAGAATATCTCAGCCGAGTACCTCGCCGCGTACCAGGGATAGAGGAGAGGAACTCCCCGCGTGGTCAGATAATCCATAAGGAGATGGCTCAGCACTCCGGCATAAGCGAGGGCAATTGTAGCCATAGAGAAATCGAGATCAAAATCAAGAAACCTTCGGATAGCTGCCAAAACTGGATCGCGGGTGACCAGATAAAGCACAGCCAGGGCGGTGAAGAATCCAAAGAAGAAGGTATGTGTAAATCCTCTGTGCACTATGAGCAGAGAGGTCGGGTAGATGTCGTTTAGCCATACGACCAGAAGATCCAAATCTGGCGCGATCCCGCCCAGCACGAAGGCTGCCAGCAGTCTTTTATTCATCCTCAGGAAGCTGCCGAGCAGATAAGGTAGCAGTGCATGGGAAAATAGATCCATCGAGCTATTTTCAGGTCCCATGCCTATTTTTATTTTTCGCATTGCGTAATCGATTGCACAAGTCCCTGAATATTTTCGATTGTACACCCTCGCACTTCCCAAGGAAAGTTTCTTGCGATAGAAAATTCCATTCTCAAACTCCGGTTTTAAATCTCTGCCAAAGAACGTATCAAATTAAATAAAGTAGTTATAGTTGGAATGATATAATTATAGACGTTGGAATTTGAGCAAATAGAGCCTGATAATGATGGAAATACCAGTGACAGAAATGACTGAGCCCATTTGGAAAACAATCTTGAAAATTTGTTTAATACAAAAAGGAACAATGGTTTATTTCTTTGCAGGTTGCGCAGGATATCGCAGATCTTTATTTTCCGATTGAACAGTGCAGGAAACAGATCTCAAAAGCAGATTCTTATAATAAAAAAAGCATAAGGTGAAAAAGATGAAAACGAAGACTTGGTGCATGTTGGCAGCATTGTTGTTGATCTTTACTACGATTATGCCAGCCGTTTCCCAAGCACCCGGGAATCTGGTCGGGACTGTCGTGGACGTGAGGGACGATAACAGCATGTATGTGGATTTCGGCGCGTCAAATATTCCTGGAATGCAAGGGGTCACGTTGATACTTCTTCAAAATCCCGTGCCCATCAGGGAGATGCTCTTCTTGCGAGGAAGGCAGCTGACCTTTGCCCTCCTGGGACACGACATTCTGGGAAGGCCGATCTGTGATGCATACTATTACGGAATAAACATTAATTACCTCTATTATTATCCAGATCACGGCTATTATTACTATTAATATTGCCTAAATATTTTTCCAGATCACCGGGACAGAAATCAGAAGCATCAGATGCAGTCTAAGTTTGCGAGTGGCATTTTTTGGGAGGTCATACGGATTGCTGGTTTGTCGGTCACGTGACGTTCTCATTGGTGACAAATCCGGAATTGGGCCATTTTTGTTTAAAAGGTTGCTCCACGCCCAGGGGTTACAATAAAATAGCTCAAAAATAAGGTATTTCAAAGGATGATCGACCTTGAGACGCTTCCTCACCTTCCCGGTTGCTATCTTTTCAAAGACGTTGAAGGCTCAGTCCTTTACGTCGGCAAAGCCAGGGATTTGAGGCGGCGTGTGAGCAGCTACTTCCAGAAGCCCGACCAGGACCCAAAAACTGTGGCTTTAGTCCAGGCCGCAAAGAGCATGGACTTCATAGTTACCAATACCGAGGTCGAGGCACTGCTCCTGGAGAATACCCTGATCAAAAAACATTGGCCCAGGTATAACGTTAAGCTCAAGGACTCCTCCAGATACGCCTGCATCCATCTGACCGAGGAGAAGTTCCCAAGGATCAGAATTTCCCGCAAAAACGCCGGGCGGGGCACCTTCTTCGGCCCCTTCACCTCTGCCAGAGAGAGAGATGACGTTTTCCAGGTGGTCAGAAAGACCTTCGGCCTTCGCACCTGCAAAAGGCTTCCCAAGCGGGCCTGCCTGCGCTACCACCTGGGCCACTGCAGCGGGCCGTGCATCGGCAAGATCACCGATGCCGACTACGGAGAAAGGGTGAGGCGAGCCGAATCTGCACTAAAAGGGAAGATTCGGGATCTCATTTTATCCATGAAAGAGGAGATGAATAACTCTGCGGCCAGACAGGATTTCGAGCGGGCCCTGGAGATTCGGAATGAGATCCCTGCACTGGAACGCCTTCAGGAGCGCCAGCAGGTCGAGCACAAGAGAAAGTATGACCAAGATGTTCTGAGCTACAAAATCGAGGGCGGAAGTGTCTATCTCATGCTCTTCAAGGTCTATCAGGGCACACTGATAGGCAAGGAAGACTTCGTGTTCGCCCAAAGCGAGAATTTCCTGGAGGAGTTTATTGTTCAGTATTACTCGGAGAACGAATCCCCGGAAGAGCTGATCGTGGAGGAGGAGCTTGACCAATCCCTGGCCGATTTTCTGGCACACGTCAAAGGAAAGAAGGTCAGAGTTACCTTTCCCAAACAGGGCGAGAAAAAAGAGCTTTTGGATTTGGCCAGAAAGAACGTGGAGATCTGCTTCTTTGGGGACCAAAAAAAGCTCGAAGCCCTCCAAGAGGCGCTCCGGCTGACCCGGCTTCCAGAGGTCATCGAGTGCTTTGACATCTCTCACCTCTCTGGAACCGCCATGGTCGGTTCCATGGTGCAATTCCGGGGCGGCAGACCGGACAAAAGCAACTATCGCCGCTTTAAAATAAGAAGCGTAGAGGGTATTGATGATCTCGCCTCCATCGCCGAGGTGGTGAGCAGGCGCTACATCCGCCAAAAAAATGAGGCGCAGGAGCTTCCAGACCTGATCATCATCGACGGAGGGACGGGACAGCTGGCTGCAGCCTTGCGGGAGCTCCAGAGACTGAGGGTCCGGGTTCCGGTCATATCCATTGCCAAGGAGGAAGAGAATGTCTTTGTGCCCGGATGGGAAACGCCTCTGCCCATAAAAAGAGATGACAAGGCCTCGCTCTTCATCCAGGAGATCAGAGATGAGGCCCACAGATTTGCCATCGCCTACAACCGACAGCTTCGGAAGAAGGCGATGATAGGCCAGATGAAAGTTGGCCAGAGATGATGTTCTAATATTTGTTGACGATATTTTTTAAAAAATTATTTTTTGTTAGATCTAAGCATAACAGAGGCCATAGGTTCAAATTAATTTTAAAAAATCAATTTTGAACGTCAATCGTAATGTATATATTCGTTGAATGTCGTAG
>CAZPUO010000096.1:0-9493 GCA_964589745.1 uncultured Methanotrichaceae archaeon | reverse complement strand
ATCTGGAAGCCCCTCTGCAGGATGAGCCTGATGACCTTCTCCTGAGCCGGGAACCTTTTGAATTTGTCTAAAATCTCCTGCCACATGGTGCGTCCTACCATTCATTCACTTAAAAGTACAAAAGGGCTTCCTTTGAGGCATCAAACCTCTTTTTGTGTGAACATATCTCAAAGATCTATTTCCTGAGTACTTTCCTCAGGAGAACATCTCTTTGGGAGGCTGCCGAAATTCTTTTCTGGCCATGGGAATGGTCTCCAGCAGATGCTTTTGTATGATATTGCTCTCTTCCATGATGGCGTGGTGCAAGGACGCTTTCAGCACCTTTTCCACCAGGTCTCGGCCTGAGAAGCCTTCTGTCTGCCGGGCGATCTCTGCTAGATCCACGCCTTCCATCTCCAGAGGCAAAGTTTTTGCATTGTTTTGCAGGAGTAGCAGCCTCTCTTCGATGGTCGGCAGTCTGAACTCGATCTCCTCCTCGAACCTGGACCGCACCGAGCTGTCCAGGACCTCGATCTGGTTCGTGGCAGCGATGGTGCAGACTCCTGTCCTGTGGTGAATTCCATCCATCTCCGTGAGCAGAGAGTTTACGATCTCAGAGACATCGCCCCTCAAATCCTGATACCTCCTGTCCAGGGCTATGGCATCCAGCTCGTCGATGAAAATTATGGAAGGAGCCATCTGCTCTGCCTTCTCATAAAGGCTGTGTATTTGCCGCGCCCCTTCTCCCACGAACTCGCCTATCAGGCTGGTAGCCTTCACGGGAAGCATGGGCACCCTAGCCTCAGCGGCGAGCGCCCTGGCAATCATGGTCTTTCCCGTGCCAGAAACGCCGTAAAAAAGAATGTTTCGCGGCGCCCACCGGCCGAACTTCTCAGGGTCTTGCAGGAATTTCTCTACGATCTTAACTTTTCGTTTGGCCGTCTCCTGGCCAATGACGTCGCCAAAACTAACATTGTACTCTACCCGTTTGGGCTCAGCCTTTTGCTCCACTTTGATGGTGGTCTCGGAGCCCACGACAGAGAAATTGGGGTAAACCTTTACAACCTGGAACGCGAAGTCAGGATAAAGCCTGCGGTCGAATAGATAGCACCCTGGCTTGACCGCCTCGCCGTACCACTGCTCTCGAGCGTAAAGCTCGAAGAGCTTGGGGTCGGATACCACAGGGTATTCTTGGAAAAGGCTCTTCAAAGGATAACCGGCAGGCCTCAAGAGCACAAATCTCGCACCTGTGGCCCTCTTTTTCTCCAGCTTACCCCCTTGTGCCTTTGTTCCGCTCTTCTGGATTGATCGCACGATAGAAATCTTGCAGGCGAAGATAGTTAAAGGTATTGGCCTTGTGCTGCCGATCAGATCGCTCTGTGCAAGGGACGCCAAGGCAGAGACAGCATGATAGAGCATGATAGAGCAAGGTCAAGCAAGCTGGAGCAAGGGTTCCGATAGTAATTAATATTACCTCCTACAAGCAGTAGCCAAAGATAAGTAGTAGGAGGATCTTCATGGCAGGTGGAAATGGGTTGGCAATTGGTTTGATGGTTATAGGTTTCATAGTCTTGTTCTTGGTGCCCCTGGCCTTTTTAACTAGCCTCTTCTAAGGCTGGAAAAGCCCGAACGGGCCTGCTTTTTATTGTTTATTCTTTGCTTTGGGCAGCAGCTATCCAGAACGTCACCATGGGCATTATCATAAATCTGTTAAAATCATAAATCTGTTAAAATTAATTTTCGTTCTTTAAATTTTATGATACGTTAAATATCTATTCGTATCCCAAACAGCTTCTCGAATTTTTCATACTTGGCCCTGGCCCGGTAGATATTCTGGCGGGTGTAAGGTTGCCCCCGCACACAGGCCAGCATGTCCCTAATCTCAGCTGGCGTGAATACGGCCTCCAGCTGCTCCTTGTTAAGGGAAGAAATGTCCTCTTCCTTTGCGGTCATCTGGAGCTCCTGATCGCCCAGCCAGTTCCAATCCAGGTCATAGCGCATTAAGACGAGATGTCCCTCTTTGCAGCGAGCAGAGACGAGCCATCCGGATTCGGTGCGATGATAGGCCAAGCTCTCTAGTTCCGATTCGCACAGCTCGCAAAACCCTACGGTGTTTCTTTCCAGGGATGCAGGCTCCAGTCTTTTGCCTTCGATGAGGAGCGCGCAGCAGCCCTCTTCCAACCTGTTCATTACGATCTCAAGACATCCGCCATGCTGTAGATTCCGGGTTCTTTGTCGGCCACCCATCGCGCCGCCCGCACCGCACCGGAGGCAAAGGCCAAACGGCTGTGTGCCTGATGCTTGATCTCCAGCCGCTCCCCGGGTCCTGCAAAGAGCACGGTGTGATCTCCGACGATATCTCCTGCACGCACGGCATGCACACCGATCTCTTTGCCTCGAAGCCTTATACCTTCCCGGCCATAGACAACCTCTATGTCACCCAGGGCCTTCTTTATCACCTCAACCGTAGCCAGGGCCGTGCCGCTGGGGGCATCCTTCTTTTGATTATGATGAGCCTCGATAACCTCGATATCATAGTCCTTCAGAGCTTCTGCAGCGACAGCTATGAGTTTCCAGAAAAGGTTAACTCCCACGCTGAAGTTTGGGGATATCACAGCCGCAACTTTTTCGTCGATGGCTGTTTCCATCCTGGAGAGCTGGTCCTGGGAAAAGCCTGTGGTTCCTACAACCAGGTTCACTCCCATCTCGGCAGCCGTACATACGTTCTCGACTGCAGCAGACGCCACAGTAAAATCGATGAGCACATTGGGTTCGGTCGATGCCAGAACTCGTTTTAGCTCTGAAACATCGGATACCGTCACGTCCCCCAGCAACGGCCTGCCAGCACCGGCAGCGTCGAAGCCCGCTACGAGCTGCATGTCGCTAGCCTTGGCCATCTCCTGTATGACCAGGGTGCCCATGCGCCCCAGGCACCCTGTCACAGCAACTCTGATCATGCGCTCTCGCCCAATCTATCGAGAATTTCTTTCAGTATCTTCTCTTTCTCTGGGGCCATGTCTGCCAGTGGAAGTCGCAGGGGGCCAGCTGCCAGACCCAGGAGCCTTTGGGCGGTCTTGACCGGTATGGGATTTGTCTCCAGGAACATGGCTCTGACCAGGGGCGCGAGCTCATAATGCAGCGATCTTGCGCTCACCAGGTCGCCTTCGGCCATAGCCTTCACCATGGCCACCGTCTTCCTGGGAGCCACGTTGGCCACCACGGATACCACGCCCGTGGCTCCGAGGGCCATAATGGGTAAGGTTAGGTCGTCGTCCCCAGATAGAACGGAAAAGCTGCTCCCTCTGGTCTGCTCGATGATCTGGGAGACCTGGGAAAGGCTTCCGCTGGCTTCTTTTATGGCTACGATATTCTTTACTTTGGACAATTTCGCGACCAATTCCGGTTTGAGGTCGATTCCAGTTCTCTTGGGAATGTTGTAGAGTACTACGGGGATGTTGCACTTCTCGGCAACGAGCTTGAAATGCTCAAACATGCCGCGCTCGTTGGGCTTATTGTAGTAAGGCGTGATCAATAAAGCAGCGTCCGCTCCGGCGTCGGCCGCATGACACGTCAGCTCCAAAGCCTCCCGGGTGTTATTTGAGCCCGTGCCTGCGATGACCGGCACTTTCGAGCAATCCACGGCGATCTCCACAACTTTCTTATGCTCCTCGAAGGTGAGGGTGGCGGATTCTCCAGTGGTGCCGCAGGGAACAATTCCTGCGATGCCAGTTTCATTCAGGTACTCGATATTCCTCTTTAGTCCCTCCTCATCCAGGCTGTAGTCTTCTTTGAATGGCGTGATTATCGCGGGAAACACGCCTTTAAACATCAACCTCGACCTCTCCCCTGCGAGTGCTCTTTTGTCTTTGCACGCGAGTTATGTAGCCCGCCACGCGGTTGCGGATGGTCTTATTCTTGATGTCCGTGTACTCAGATACCTTCAGCTTGTTCTGCTCAAAGTCGGGGCTAAAAGAGCCTTCGTAAGCCTTTAACAGATCCATCGCGAAATTCTTGATATAACTAGGTTTTACGCTTCCCATAATCAACACTCCAGCTAGAGCAATCCTTTGTGCTTCCTTCTGCCACCAATTTATATCTTCCCGTCACCTAGAACTCTTGCAAGCCTCAGGGCCTTGAGGGCTACTTCGGTGCCGCTCTTTCCGAGCAGCCTGAGCATGGACTCTTTGCCCGGAGCGCCGCTATCCCAGATCACATCCGGAAGATGGCCTATTTCAGCTACGGCTCGCCGTGTCCCCCAGCTCATGGTGTCCACCTCGGAAGGCTCTTCTTGGCGGCTGAATTGAGCAGTCTCCAGGCTCAGAGCCTCACAGGCTGGCAGAGCCTTGAGATTCAGGTTCATGGCCGCCCTGGCCGTGGGGTCAAAGCTCATGGCTGCCAGGATGACCCTGGCGATATGGCTGCTGGCCCCAAACTTTACGCAGCCTGATAGGTGCACCTTCCTTCCAGCCCGAACCAGCCTGCCCTCCACCGCTGCCACATCTTCCCTGGAAACTGCTCGCGTGATGGCCATGCCGATGTTTGATCCCACCTCTGGAATCAGATCAAGAATTCTCGGCTCATCCATCAGCAGCTCCACCGCATTCTGCAGGTCGCATAAAACCCTGAACCTTTCCGCATCTTCCAGAAGGGCTGCCGCCTGATTCACGGGTCCGACTCCGCTGCCGACGGTCATGCTGTGGGCGACGGCTAAGGCCGCGAACTTCTTGGCCTTCATGGCTGCGTCTGGCAGAGCGCTACCCTTGGCAAGATAAGCGGTTAAAGCTGCAGAAAAGGTACATCCAACACCGTGGTTGCCGCCGATCATCCTCTTTCCAGGCAGAAGATGAACCTCTTCTCCATGCCTCAGCAGATCGGTGCAGTCAAGGTGCCCTCCCTTGACGATGACCGACTCGGCTCCCAAGGACGCGATCTTTTGAGCGGCGAGATCGGCACTGGCGGTATCCCTCACAGGGATGCCGGTAAGGGCCTCGGCCTCGAAGATATTGGGAGTCACAACCCTGGCCAGGGGGATAAGGTGCTCCTTCACAGCCAGCACAGCCTCGGGCCGAAGCAGCCTGCCACCGGCCTCAGCCTCGATCACCGGGTCCAGGACAAAAGGAATCCTCGTATCTCGAAGGTGCTCTGCAACTACTATTACTATCTCCGCCGAGAAGAGCATGCCCGTCTTGGCATAGACCACAGAAAAATCATCTGTTATGGACTTGAGCTGGGCTCCGACAACTTCTGGTCCGAGGCCGAAGACCTTCTGCACTCCAATCGTGTTTTGTGCAGTCACTGCCGTGAGGGCACAGGTGCCGTGCAGCTCCAGTACGGAGAAGGTCTTGAGGTCTGCCTGAACTCCTGCTCCCCCCCCCGAGTCCGAGCCTCCAATGGTGAGCACTACCCCTTGCATGCTTCCTTCACGACCCAAGGGCCTAAGATATCTTCTTCTCCGCTGCCTGGACCATCTCCTCCGGAAGTTTGTACTTCTGGGCGATCTTCAGGGCCTTGCGGTAGAGCCCGGCCTGCATGTGTTGCTCAAAGGACTTAATAGCAGCTTCTTGCTTCATCTTTTGGGGAAGCTCAAAATCCTCGGCTATCTCGGCTGCGTTCTTGACCAGGCCGAAGCTCATGCTCTTGTTGAAGGCCTGAATAGCGGCTTCCTGGACCGTTTCCTCGGGCAGGCCGAACTCCTTGGCATAATCTGCCGCAGCCCGGAAGAATTCGCTATCGATTTTTCTATGAAAGGATCTTAAGGCGGCTTCGTTCCGGAGATCGGCTGGAAGATCATACTGCCTGGCCAGATCGGCTGCCAGGGAAAAGTCCCCTTTCTTCATGTTGGCCTCATAGGCCTGCACCGCAGCCTCCTGAAGCATCTCATTGGGAAGGCCGAGGTCAGACTTGATCCTGGCAGCCTCTTTATAAGCCCCAAGTTTCATCTTTATGGCGAACTGCCTTGCGCCTTCCGATAATTTGCTCTCGGGCATGGTATTCTCCAGTACTATTATTAGCCCTCAAGAGATTAAAAGGTATCAATCCTCGATACTCCGAAGACTGGCTATAAAGGCATACTGGGTGGTGGTAGGAAGCTTTCTGCGCAGTTCCCTCACTTCTGGAAGATATACTATCATCTGCTTTCCTTGAGGTCGGGATTTGCCCAGAATCTTGCTCACCACCTCGCCCTCAGCCTCACCCTGCACTCGAGCTGCTCCGCTTCCAAGGTCCGGGGACATCTCGATGAGCAGGGGCAGTCTGAGACGGCTCCACATGAACCTGGGCAGCGATTGAGAGATCAGGTCAAGCTCGACCTTATCCATGATGAAAAAGGTGTTATCCTTGCCCCTGATGCCGGGCTTTTCCATGTTAAGAAGATCCGTCAGGCTCAATCGCTTGCTAGGCAGGTGCTGGTTCATAGTCTGAATGGTCTTGACCAGAATGTTCTTGTCCATCGCTTTTTTATCTCTGGGAAATGCCATTGCTTTTCATAAGCTTTGCAGCGACTTAAATGTAACCGTTATCGAACTCCTAAAAAGAGTGCTATATTCTCTAAAAAAGTGCTGTATTCTTCTGAAAAGAGGGCTATATTCTTCTGAAAAGAGCGCTATATTCTTCTGAAAAAGTGCTGTATTCTTCTGAAAAAGTGCTGTATTCTTCTGATCTTCAAGCCAGCGGCCTGATGCAGCTAATGGCGGTTGCAGCTCTTTAGTCTTTGCTATTTTTCTTTTCCGTATCTCTTGGCCACAGCTTGGTTTATCGAACAGCAGTGCTATTTCCATGAAATTCCAAATAATCCTCAAAGATGCGATACTCCAGGCCATACAAGGCTTTCAAATCGTAATCCTTTTTATCAACCATGCCAGGATCTGTCTTTGAATATCCCATGTAGCCCGGCCTTCCAAAGAAGCCATCCTTGAAGACCTGAGAGTCCGTGAATAGCAGGAACTTGCCTTTGCCAAAGCTCGCCTCAGCCAACACGACTCTGCCATCAATCGTCAACAGAGATCTGCCACCCTTGATGGCCAGTCCCCATGGTTTTATGGGCAAACCATCAGCTCCCTCCGATGAAGCATTCATCAGATAAGTATTCGTAGTATTATCAGGCGCTTCTATCTGATATGTCTGCATTCCAAACTGTCTTACGATATTCGACCAAGGTCCTTCTGAGGAGACCATGAGAAGCACGGAATTGCCATCTTTGATGTAATTTTGCATCGAGGTCAATTCTTCTTGAGATAAAGGCTTCACTGGATCTATCACCACTAAAGCTCTGCTCTTGGCCATGGCATCATCCATTCTGTTCTCCATGGCAGGAGTCAGGTTAACCCTCTGAGTCCATATAAAGAATGTCTCGTACTGCCCCATCACCTCGCCCTGATTGGTTATTATATCAGAATGTTCGCCATCAAAGCTGACTGTATGATTTCGCAAATAGAAATCGCTTGGAATCGTGCTCTCCCCGTTTGTGGCAAATATGAGCAAAGCACTGCTGGCTGAAAGAGCGCCGATGGCTAATACAGCCAGCAACGCCGCAAATTTCCGGTCTCCCCAGGTGATTCGGCCCAACAGGTACGCGGCCAGACATGCCATAATCAGGCCCAGGAGGAGCAAGATCTGGTTTTCGTTATCATAGATATCCTTGCGGTTGAGGTATTCCATCGCTCCGATAACAAAATTCGGTGACCCTCCAAAGAATATCCTGAAATTGGATATTATGGTGGAATCGGCAAAGGCCACGATCCTTCCTTTTCCGTATTTCGTAGCCACGGCTTGGTTAATCAAACCCCAGACTGTATCCGTAACCTGCGTAGGATCGTTGGCTCTCGTCTCTCTGAAGAAGCCAACCGAGGCGAATTCACCAGGATCGGCGCGCAATCCAAAACCACAGATCACAGGCTCGCCTACGAGGGGCGCTTTCAGGCTGCAGCCCGTCATGAAGTCCAGATTTGGCATATACTTTGCGATCGGATGGGGTAATAGACCTCGCTTGTAGTAGTAGAGAGTGCCGTTCATGTTGTTGACGGCATCAAATCCGAATTCTATCCCGAACCGCTTAGATATTTGGTTCAGGTTCGTGCCGGTGCCGGCAAAGTTGGTGTGATCACCTATCAAAAACAATCCCCCGCCGTTTTCGACGAAACGAACTATGGCGTCAACCTCTGCCGGCTGATAGTGCGAGGGCGTCTTTATTATCAGGATATCATAATTCTTGAGAATGTCATAAGTGATGCTATCGGATATTATATCTGGAGTTACTTTCTGGGCTCCCGGGACATTCCAGTCTTTGTAAGATGGACTTACGATCCGGTCTACGTGATAGGAGTCCTTTAGCCACTCGATCATGCTATAGGCATTGTAAGTGGAATTTTCACCGTACCAGTTCTTATCCAGCTTGAGCGTGGAGAACTCCCAGACAGAGTGGATCTCGTCCACCAGGACACGACCATCTTTTTTTGTTCCTCCATCCCAAAAGACTGCTGCAGAAGTCAAACAAAAAACGCTCACCAGAACAGCCGCAAGGGCGATGATCAGCCGCCTATTGATACTTAGGCTGAAGTCAAGCTTCAGATGATCAGGAGCTGCAAACCATAAAAACAAAAGCACAAGTGGCGCGAAGCTGAATGCAAGCCACCAAGGGTCCATGAAAATCCCCAATCTCTCTTGCGCGTCTATCGGCAAGTCGCTGTAGAAGAATATATGTACCAGAATCACATACCGCAGCACTAAATAAATGACACTCGCGGCAAGGGCAACAGAAGTGCGTTTTAAAAACTCAAAAGCGCCCCGTGATATCAAGAATATTATCATTAAAGATCCGGCGAAAATCAAGATCCACGGATAGAAGCCGAGCTTTTCGAGGGTTACACTGAAGGGAAATACCTTGTCCTGTGCAAATACAAATATCAATCCCCCATTGTCTGCAGAGTCAAGTCCCGTAAGACGTAAAAGATACGCAATGCTCCAAGCGAGCCAGCTCGCAGAATGGTAATTGGGAGCAATGATATAGTATATCGATAAGGCAAGCGAATCCAAGGCCAGGATGGCCCCCGCAAAAATAGTACCGAGCCAAACCATGCAAAATCTGGATGCCATCAGCGCCATCAGGAAACCTGCGGCACTGACGATCAGACCTGCATTGTAGGGATAGGGAATTGCCAGGCAAGAGAGCACTAGAGGGAGCAGAATAACCCCGTATCTTTTATCGAAAGTGGCATCATTTTTCCAGAAGCCCAAGACGGAAATCGCGATCCCCAGCAGAATGGACGATGCGGCCAGAGGCGGACTGGGAAGAAGACCGTAAATATCTACCGAGAACAGCCAGAATGCGGTCAAGGGTATCAGGGATAGCCATAAGAATTTCTTCATACCCTCCCCACCTTGTTCTCTGTTAGAATCTCCCGCAAAAGCTCGATATTTCCCACCCATTGAAGCTGGTATTGCTCTCTGGTCTCTCTACCTGCCCCAAGCGATAAATATTCAAGGTTTTCATTCAGCAGGAACCGCGAGTCTCCTATTA
>CAZPUO010000095.1:6234-9517 GCA_964589745.1 uncultured Methanotrichaceae archaeon | reverse complement strand
CAAAACTCAGACGGGGCACCGGCCGGGAAAAGGAGCGGTGGGATTTCCTCTTCCCACAGAGACTAAGCAACATACCCAGCTACGGTGACTGGGTACCCGATTATCTGGATTATTTCTACCTGGCCTTCACCACCTCTTTTACTTTTGGTCCAGCTGACACTCTGCCCTTATCCAGAAGAGCAAAGACGCTGATGATCCTCCAGGTCGCCGTATCTGTGATCAATATAGTTGTTTTGGCGGGATACGCATTGAGCATCATTTGATGTCATGAAATGTGATGCTCGTGGATATATCGATAGTTTCGATGAAATGATGTCAAGGCTCGGCAATCCCCTTCCTACGAAACATGCATTGCGACAAAAGAAATCCTACATCTCCAAAATGGCAAAGAGCGAGACGATATGGATTGCCCTTATCAGCTCCGGTAGGGGGAACGGACCATTGAAAAGGCCAAGATGAGGTCCAGTTGATACATCAACGTTCTCTCCATGTAACCCCCCGCCTCTTATTATCGCATTCATATACTTGTCCTCTTCCATCTCCTCACTCATGCGAACTGCCAAGTGATCCCAGTCGACGCAGTCGTCTATTGGTGAGTTTTTGTGAGTAAATTCATGATGGTATGTCAAAAAGCAATCTTTGAGTATCTTGCTTGTTGCTTTCTGGTCGAACTCTCCCCGATTCCTAAAGTAGCTGCAAAGCACAAGACTGATGCTGAATAGTTGATCTCCAATGAGGTGCTGCAGATCCTCCGAGGAGATGAAAGGATGGATTTCAATATGCTCAAAGTCGGCCAAGCCTGACAGCCTGATATTCGGATACTGGCAGGACTCCCTCCATCGGTCTAACCTTCCCGCTACCCTGGACCACCAACGATAAGCGCCTCGATCCGTTCTGGTATTGATCTGTTCTCTATTATGGAAAAGTGGTATTAAGGCAGTGTGAATCACACCCATTGCGGTCATTTTGGCAAGATCCCTTGAACATAATATAAGACCATTCCCCATCTCATCCACCGAGAGAGTGGGATCGTTAAGATACCTGAAGTAATCACCATCTGCCAGGTAGCAGATGGCAAGCGGATCAGAGGATAATTTTAATTCCTTCTTTATATCTGAAGGTATGCCACCCAGCCTGAAAGGATAACATGCGCATTTCTCTATTCTAAGAGGATGGGGGATTCTGCTTGATAGGCCGAGATCAATGCCGTGATGATCTAAATAATTCTGAATAATTGATTCTGTGAGGAGCTTTTCACCATCGCCATGTCTCAATCCAAGCTTGATTGCCAGAAATCTTTTTCCTGCACTGGCAATCAAAGTTCTTCCTTTTGCTTCAAGGTTAACTGCTCCCGTCTCTGATAGGATGATCTCTAAATCAACAGGCGTTGCTTCTTGTTCTCTCCAAGGTCCAGGAAGCTCTAGACCCGGCATATCTGTGCTCGATAATTCAAGAATTTTGATCCCATGGAGCTTTTTAGAGATCGTTTCAAAGTTAGTGGTTTCGACCTTCTTCACAAGATTATTCTCCTGGGTAATCCTCCAGTCATATAAGCGGGCTACACTCTTCAGAGAGAAATTGTGCCTGGCAAGACAAAATGCGAGGTCCATTTCTCTCGGTCGATCCGCAATAAGCCCACGAATGAAGAGAGCTAAGGTTTGCGCAACATCTCTCCGAATAAAGAATGAGTTGTCTTTGAGGGCCATTGTGAGTGTTGTAAGAGCGGGCGTGCCTATTTTTACAATGGTCTCCATTACTCGTTCATCCTCCGAACTGAGAAGTTTCATCAAGTACTCTAAGTTAGACGGAGATGGTTGAGGCATTCCATCCAATTCAATCAAAATCTTAGCAGCTCTTTTGCGAACACAGTAGCTCTCATCACTCAGAGCCTTCATAATGGATCTGATTGCAATAGGCCCGCCTATTTTGGCGAGAGCAACGACAGCTTCCCACCGGACAACTTGATTTTTGTCGTTTAAAGCCTCCGAAAGCACATCGATTGCAGATTGATCGGCCATCTTACCAAGGGCTCGGGCAGCCCTCCAGCGAAGACGGTAGCTCTCTGATTTATCGGCCAGCAGGCATTCTAAATCCTTAACAGCAGGAACGTTGCCGGTTCTGCAGAGATTCTCGATGTTATTTTTCTTGGTGGAGTTATCCTGATTCTCGTTAGTTGATGGCTTGTTCCCTCTTTCCTCAGGAGGATATTTTTGATCTAGACTTGCCTTTAGCATTTATTCTGCCGCTCCCATTGCATTTCTCATGATAAACATTATTTTCATACATATTAGTTATAACTATAGGGGATGGGTTCTCCAGCTTTCATGTATCAATCCTTCTCGGTTCAGCAATTACTCTTTGAACCTATCTGTATAAACCCCTTCTGATAATTAGTGCAATGGGTAGCAATACAATTCGCTGAGCCTTGTATTGAGCAACGGGAGTTTATCAAACTCATGTTCTGCCTCAGCCCATTGTAGGAAGGAAGTGGGTCGATTATCGATAGACAATCAACGGCATTCTCTACGCGCTGATCACAGGCTGTCGATGGCATGATGTTGCATCGATATGCAAATGAGACGGAGACGAATAGAAGCCCCCACTAAGGTAGCGGCCGCTGATCCAGCTAGCATATAGAAATCGTGCTATATCGCTACAACCTCGGTAAAAACGATTCTTCCATCGATATTATTGATCGCATCAGTTGCTTATCAATTTATGCCCCCTTGAGGATTAAATCAGGCCGCGTCCCTGCAATGACAGGTTAGGCCGTGCTCTGGCTGTGGTACAATTGTAAAGAAAGATCTCTCCGAAAGAATCCATTACTGTCCCAGATGTGGATTGGTCATGGATAGAGATCTCAATGCTTCGAAGAATATCCTTCGACTGGGATTACAGTCCTTGGTTGGGATACAACATAGATGCCCTCCAATTTATTCGGGGGAGTAGTCACATGTTCGTAATCCCTATCATTCCCTTAAAGCGATAAAGACAGTAAACCGTATCCTACAATATGTGGTCAGACCGCAAAAAAACGATATGTAGCGCCGAGGGTGGGATTCGAACCCACGAGTCCCGAAGGGACACAGGTTTAGCAAACCTGCGCCATACCAGGCTAGGCTACCTCGACAAGTGCATAACGATTCCGAATTTTATGCATAGGGTTTGTTTTCTTGCCTCATGGTGATTATGAGGAACCGCTGGTACATTGAACCGCAACAAGAGGATTTAAGCCTTGTCCTCGGTAAATTCAAGAGATATATGGTAGATCAAGGGCTTCGAG
>CAZPUO010000095.1:0-6224 GCA_964589745.1 uncultured Methanotrichaceae archaeon | reverse complement strand
AGGCTACCTCGACCTCCCCTAGGGCTTGATTTTTGCCTATTTAAACTCTGCGTTACGTTTAGGGTTGCACATTAGTTACCGCTTCAATTACCCTGAGCGGGTTCCCTGCATAAAGCAATTTCCGCTACCTTAGCTCCAGCCTCGTCGCCCTCGCGAGAACGATTCCTGTAGGTCGGTATCGTCACCGAGTTCAACCTCCAGGTGGTGCAGGAGGACCTCATCCTCAGCAAGAGGTCTTTGCGCGCTGAGCCTCCTCCCCTGGGATACGATCAGCATCAAGGGACTATGATGCTCGTGGCAAAGGATACAGGTGCGCACGGCGGCGATCTCCCCTGTTTCATCGCATTACGGAGATATCTGGGAGGTGAGCTGAAAAGCAGATGGGTTTTGCATTAGTGCGAATGAAGCCGCTCTGCAATCTTCTCTAGACCGTTTATAAACGCATCCATTCTCTCGAAGGGCACTCCAATGAAGATCTCACCATCGTCTATCCTGGAAAATCTCCTGCCGGTTAAATCTCCAAGTGTGTACACAATCTCACCGGTTAGATAGGGAGCCGCCACAACGGTAGAGCAGATAGGACCTGTTCTTCCTTTCGCAGCTATACCTGACTCGTATGCGGATGCCTCTACGGCTCTCATCCCGTCCTTTGCACTGCAAACCAGCACAACGACATCGGGCTCAAAGTTTGCCTTATCCAGCGGAGAGAAAGATGCATATTTTATGGTGCCTGGCTCCACTCCCGGATTAGAGCCAAAGAATCTTCTTGCTGCTCTTGCAGACCCAAATATCCCAACCCGTTTGTACAGGAATTCACCACTCCTTAACTCTACCGGCATCTCTCTTAGCCCTATATGGAAGGCTCCGCCGTCACATGCATGCTCTCCCGAGGATGTGTAAAAGGATCTGCCTTTATTCATTGCTTCATTCAGCATCTCGCAAAGCCTTATCTTTTCATTCAGGCTTTCAAGCTCTGGCTTATCATTAGAAAGAGTCACAGCTACCGCAGATCCCCTAAGAGTCAGCATTTTTTTCAATCTATCGTTAAGTTCCTTGTACATTCAAATCACTACTCCTTAAAGGCGGTTAAGCCTTAGCTAGGCAGGAAATCTAACAAGAATGGTATAAGATCGCCTAACTATTTTGAGTTGTCGAGCATCATGGTCAATCCAGCCAACTGTCATTGAAATGACAGGGACGCAGCCTGATTTAATCCTCAACGGGATGTGGAAACCTTATTCAACACTTTATAAGATCTCGTCGCAGTATAAATGGATTGCCGAGAACCTGGAGATTCGAGCTAAAAGAACATGGCACTGATATTTGGCAATCGCCTTTTTCACAAAAGCTATTTTACTGTAATTCATTCTAAATTGCAGCGGGGAAGACTTATCCGTCGCGCACTTCGCACAAAATTTAGGATAAAATTATTCTATAATTTTTCTGAAACTTATAGAAGCCACAGTGAACATTACAATATCGAAAATAGCTACGGCAGCAATATCAAGTAAAAGGTTAGTCAGATCTCCGCTGATCATCAGGCCCCTCACAGCGTCTACTGCATAAGTTAAAGGGTTAAAGATTGCGAAATATTGCAAGATTTGGGGCATCAACTTAATTGGATATAAGGCACTGCTGGCAAAGAAGAGTGGCATGATCAGTGCCTGACCTATCCCCATGAATCTTTCCCTGGTTTTCATAAGAGATGCCACAAAAATAGAGATCGCAGCGAACCCTCCGGAAACAAAGAATAGTATAAAAAATGCTGCAAAAATGAATAAGGGATTGAGTATAATTTTTACCCCTATGAGCATCGCAATTGGTAAAATTATTAGAGCTTGAAAAATTGCTCGGACTCCCGAAGCTATAGATCTGCCTATAACTATGGCATATCTGGATGCAGGTGCCACAAGAAGCTTCTTCAAAGTACCGGTTTCCCTTTCCCATACGATTGTGAGACCGTAAAAGACCGATACAAATATAGTAGATTGTAGTAGCACGCCCGGAGTAATATAATCCAGGTAAGGTATCCCATCAGTAGGTATAGCTCTAACGTGGCTCATGACAGTTCCATAAACTACTAGCCATAAAATTGGTTGAATAGCCCTTGTATACATCTCGGTTCTATCATGCTTAAGTCTCCTTAGCTCAAGTTCTATCATCGCAAACATTTCTCTCAGAGAATCCTTCATCACCATAGCTATTCCTTCCCGCTCATGGCCTTATCGCCGGTGTGGCCCATTGAATGCATGGTCCCAGCGTACTTTAAGAAGACATCATCTAAAGTTGGCCTGGCTGTGGATATCTTCTTCACAGAAATTCCCTCAGTTCTTAAAATTTCCATGACATCCGGTAACGCAGTCTCTGCATCCTCAACAACTACATTTAGTTCCGAATTATGAATAGCAACGTCGCTAACAAAACCCAAACTCCTGATCCTCTTCAAAATATTTTCATCAACACCATGATTCCTCAAATTGAATTGGATGACCTCTCTTCTCAGGGAATGTTTAAGTTCGCTGGCCGTACCAAACTTAACCATCTTGCCTCTATCAATTATGGCTATCTTATCGGAGTAAAGGTCAGCCTCATCCATGTAATGCGTATTAAAAAATACGGTCGTACCATACTCCCTCTTGAAGGATGTCAGGTTCTCCCAAACCGTCTTTCTGGCTGCGGGATCCAGGCCTAGAGTAGGTTCATCCAAAAACAGAAGCCTGGGCTTGATAATCATAGCACATGCGATTTCGAGCCGTCTAATCAAGCCACCGGAGTATGTTTTAACGAGGTTGTTCGCAATTGCATCCAGGCCCATACTTTCCAGAGCTTCCCAAATAACTTTCTTCCTGGAGTTCGAAGGGATGCCATAAATCTTTGCATATATGAGAAGGTTCTCAAAACCACTAATATCATTCCAGACGCTCATCTCCTGTGGTACATAGCTGATAATCTTCCTGACCTCGGCATCGTTCTTAGCAACATCTAACCCGAAAATATATGCTTCACCAGAGGTAGGCTTGAACTGTGTGGTCAAAATCCGCATCAACGTGGTTTTGCCTGAGCCATTGGGGCCCAACAGGGCAAAAACGTCACCTGCATTGACCTTAAAATCAACACCATCTAACGCTTTAACTTCGCCAGCATAAACTTTTTTAAGCTGCCTAACTTCGATCGCAAACATTATGGCGAACTGGTCTCTAAACTATTAAATTCCCTTTGGCCACATTGGTGACTGAAGAGCAGCACATGTCTTCGGTTAAGTATCGAAGGTCTTATAACTGCATCCGCCCATCCTATGAGACTATGGGAAATGGTATTAGACTTACGATTTTGTTTCTGGTGGTCATGTCATCCGTCTTCATCTGTCTTCCTCACGCAAAAGGAGGCTGTGGAGGGGCTTGTGCAGTTTCCAGCGGCGGAGATTCTTCTTACAACTTCATGGGCGACCCAGCGGTCACCATTGACATGTCCAGCTTTGATGAGTTTGTCAGAGACAATCTCGGCGATCATCAAACTACATTACAGGTGAAATCTCTTTCGCAAGATACGCTATCAAACACCACTTCTTCGCTTAGCCAAACCGGCAATGGCAGTGCAAGTCAGAACAGCCTTGTAGTCCGTCCTGCAATCAATAGCTTTGGAAACACGACATCCGATAACAGGACAGTTAAACTGGGAGCGTCAGGCATTCAGGACAAGAGATTATCAACTCTGGCTTTTGCAACTTTCAATAACAATATGTTCTAAATTGGGTTTCGTGAAGCTGCGAGCATGAGTATAAGAAGAACCGTCCAGCATAGCCAACCTGCCCGTAATGGATGGTACCTTCCATTGCGAAATGGTAATAGTAATTTTGGGGGTTGCTAATCTAAATCGGATCATCACCTGCTCTCACAGCGCATTATCTCAGCGGCTCAATTGTAATCACCTTCCGGGCAGGGAAAAGAATAATATATGCTGGCATAATATATGCTCCGGCCCGGCTGATGGGCCTGAAACCAGTATCAAGAGGGTGCGTTTTGGCATTATGCCATCCAGAATTTCGTTAATATGCACGTTCCGGCCGCAATGATATCATATGCATTTGGCGGTGTCACATCGTCAACGCCATGCATCAAACGATAATATTCAGAGAGAAGTTCCGGGACAACGTCTGAGCATGAGAAATCGTTATGCAATGCGGTTGCGAAAATTGGGGGCGAATGCGGAATTTGGCGCAATTAAAACTGCCAGAACAATCACCAGAGGAGCTTTGAGGGTTATTCAACACGGCGGATACATGCAAAAATTTATGAAACATTAAAGCACAGTTATTTCTGGAGGTTTCGTAATGAAATTCAATCAATTGGCATTCATAGTGCTTTTGATTATGGCCGCGGCCCCTGCGATCTCGGCCCAACAACCCAGCGTCGATCAGCTCAAGCAGATGATGGAATCGTCAGCAGGGAATCTCACCACCTATACCTACTCTAGGTCTGATTCTAGCGATTTCCTTTTCTCCAATGCTTCTCTTAAGACAGAATTTGATGCTTATAAATCCACTCAAGGACAAGTGGATCTTGTGAACAAATCGGGATGGTGGAGTTCAAACCTAACTGACGAAGAGACTAGAGAGGCACTAAACTGGGAGGCATATTTCTTAGACAGTTCCGAGTACTGGAAGCAAGGCCAGAACTGGACGAAGTTTCCCGTCAATGACACTGACAGGATGCTGCAAAACTACAACGAGATTCCGGGGCAGGTCGAGCTCATAAAATACTCCAACGTGAAGATAGTCGGCTCAGAGAAGCTCCAAGGCGAGGACACCTACAAGCTCGTCGGCACGCCCTTTGAGTTCATATGCAAGGGAATTTGCGGTCTTCAGCTGCTGTCGGCTTATATCCAATCACCCTTGCCATTGCCAGAGAAGCTTAGAAACGAGACACTTGACGTCAATAGCACGAACTTAATGAACAGCAGTCGCACAGTAATGACCGCCTGGGTGTCCAAAGATAAATATCTCCTGAAGAGGCTGGATATCAACTCAAGCCTTACTGTAACTCCCGAAATTCTGAATATCTCGTCTCCGGACTTCAAGATTGTAAGCATCCTCAATGAATCTACAGTTTACGATAACTTCGGCTCTCCCCTGAATATAGTGCTTCCAAAGGAGGCTCAGGGCCCGTATTCTCCTCCCGCAGCCATGGATTGGAGATGGGCAATCTTCGGATCGATAAGGCCTTAGATGGGGGCAAATGAGATGATAGGTAAACTAAATAAATGGAGATCGGGAGCTCTGCTCGTAGGGCTCTGCTTTGTAGCAGTTTTAGCAACAGCCTCATTGGTCGCTGGTCAGGGCTCTCCAAGCTCATCGACCTCCAGTTCAGATAGGTCCTACTGCGTGGGAATGGGTTATCTTTACAGAACAGACCCAGGAATAAACAACGGCCAAGGATTCTGTCAATTCGGCAACGGCTGGTGTGATGCCCATGCCTTTGCCAGTGGGTCGTGCGGTGCAAGCAATTCCGGCTTCTTCAACCCATACGGGTACTACTATCCTTACTACTACAGCACTTATTATCCCTTTGGGCTGAACTATGGAGGCTCGATCAATTCATGCCGCAGTTACGGTGGCAGTGTGCAATCTATTCATACCCCTTATGGAGACGTTGACGAGTGCGTCTTCCCCAACGGCAGAACGATGGACCTTTATGGGCTCTATAACGGATATCTGGGCGATGTTTGGTATAACTACGCTTACTCCTTCCTGAACCCACCTTAGTATAAAGCGAGCTAGAAATACCATTTTTTTATTCTTCCAAACCCACACCGCAGTACTCTTCGAGCAACCTCTTGGGTGAACCCTTCAAGGGGACAATGAGTTAAGCAACATCAATCCTTGAAGGGATGTAGAAAATGAGGCGGCGCTACGATCGAGAATTCAATTTTTACTGAAAAAGCGTGCTGATATCCTTCGCCCACGTCATTTCCGGCCAAAACCTTCGACTGCACTCCGCATTGCGTAAGTTCCCGCAAACCTAAAGCGAAACCTCTTCTGAAGGGGGGCTGCGCTGTCAAATTGAACTCATGCTAAAGGATTTTTGGATACACGGGTGGCACTTTACTGACCGGATCGGCCATTCCTTTTTCAACCCGGTGACCTATTGAGTAAAATCGGCGTGAACTCCTTTCGCGGCCTAAAGGCCGGAGCTTCCTGCTTTTCCTTTCTGGTAGTGGATCATTGC
>CAZPUO010000094.1:0-9549 GCA_964589745.1 uncultured Methanotrichaceae archaeon | reverse complement strand
GTTTTCATGCTCATCCCCGCAGCGAGCTGCGGGGTATTCACTTAAAAATAAACAATCTCCTCAAGACAGAAGAAGGGGTGCTGGTAGAGGTGCTGATACACCTCAGTCCTGAAACGGTACGCGGTATAGCATTCACGCCAACACAGGGTCTGGCGCGCAGCTCCACGATAATTGATACCGGCCAGCCGTTGAAGGTGCCGGTGGGAGAAAAACTGCTTGGCAGGGTCTTTAATGTTTTTGGCCTGCCAATAGATCATAAAGGAGCAGTTGAGGCGAAGGATTTCAGATCGATACACCAGGGGACCGTGCCCCTATCTTCGCAGACCACCACCTCGGAGATTTTTGAAACAGGGATCAAGGCGATAGATGTTCTCTCGCCACTGGAACGAGGCGGCAAGGCAGGACTTTTCGGGGGCGCAGGCGTCGGAAAAACGGTTCTGATCATGGAGTTGATCCACAACATGGCCGGCAAATACGAAGGGATCAGCATCTTCTGCGGGATTGGCGAACGCTGCCGCGAGGGTGAGGAGCTTTACCGCGAAGTATCAGAGGTGGGAGTTCTGGATAAGGCCATTCTTGTGTTCGGCCAGATGAACGAGCAGCCTGGGGCCAGGTTCCGCGTAGGCCATTCGGCGCTCACCATGGCAGAGTACTTCAGGGATGACGCCCGGCAGGATGTGCTTTTGCTGATCGATAATATCTTTCGCTTCGTCCAGGCTGGATCTGAGGTATCGGGGCTTATGGGCCGACTGCCTTCCAAGGTTGGATACCAGCTCACGCTGGCAACTGAGCTCGGAGAACTTGAGGAGAGGATATGCAGCACAAAAACCGGCGCCATCACATCAGTTCAGGCGGTTTATGTGCCAGCTGATGATTTCACAGATCCGGCAGTCGTCCACACCTTCGGCCATATCTCTGCATCGGTTGTTCTCTCTCGGAAAATGGCCAGCCAGGGTCTGTATCCATCCATCGATCCGCTGCAATCGCGTTCCAAGATGCTTAGCCCAAGCATCGTCGGAGAGAAGCATTACCGTATAGCTCAGAAAATACGCAAGACCTTGGCCGATTACGAGGAACTTAAGGACATCATCGCCATGCTGGGGCTGGAAGAGCTGTCGTCGGAAGACCAAAATACCGTAAATAGAGCGCGTAGACTTGAGCGGTTTTTAACCCAGCCTTTTTTCGTGACCGAGCAGTTCACAGGCCACAAGGGCAAGATGGTCAAGCTCGAAGACGCTCTCGACGGCTGTGAGCGCATCCTCAATGATGAATACAGAGACTATCCTGAGAGATCGCTTTACATGATCGGAAGCATCGATGAGGCGAAAAAGTGAAACTCAAAGTTATTCTTCCCATGAAGGTACTCATCGATAAAGAAGTGACGAAGGTGGTGGCAGAAGCGGAGAACGGCTCCTTCGGCATACTTCCGAAGCATATCGATTTCGTGGCGGCCCTTGTGCCTGGAATCCTCTCCTTTGACTCGGCGGAGGGTGAGGAGTTTCTGGCTATCGATCAGGGAGTGCTTGTCAAATGTGCATCCGAGGTCAGGGTCTCCACGAGAAACGCGGTGCAGAGCAAAGACCTGGGGAAACTGAAGCAGACCGTCGAGCAGGACTTCAGGAACTTAGACGAACGCGAGAGAAAAACCCGTTCCATCCTGGCAAAACTTGAGATCGATTTCGCCAAACGTTTCATTAAAATGGTGGAAAATGGCCGAACCTGATGATGAAGGCAGCGGGGACTTCGCCGAGAGAATTGGTGAAAAGGAGGCACGAAAGATAAGGGCCAGGAGGAGCAAAGATGGGGGCTTATGGTTCGGGCTCGGTACCATGGGTGTGATCGGCTGGTCAGTAGCCATTCCCACTCTGATCGGCGTAGCCATCGGAATCTGGTTGGATATTCATTATCCTGGGCAGATCTCCTGGACGCTCACATTTTTATCCATTGGCCTCGTCGTCGGCTGCGCAAACGCATGGTATTGGGTTAATAAAGAGCAGAAAAAAATTGAGGGCGATGGCAATGATTGAATCCTCCCTTCTGGCTTTCGGCCTGATCTTCGGGGCCGTCTTGGGAACTTTCTACTTCGGAGGGCTATGGCTTACCTTAAAGCATCTCCCGGGCTCCAGCCAGCCAGCACTTCTGACCTTTGGCAGTTTCCTTGGCAGATCGCTGGTGTGCCTTCTGGGATTTTATCTGGTTTCGAGTAGCGGTCTTGAAGTGCTGATTTTCGGTGTTGTCGGCTTCATCCTGGCGAAGGTGTTACTTATCAGCCGTCTTGGCTATCGAGAGGCGAAATAGGATGGTTGAGATAAGCCCGGATGAGGTCGTGTTCTGGCAATGGGGATTTGTTTCCATCAACGAGACCCTGGTCTTCACCTGGGCTGTGATGGCATTGCTGGTCTTTCTCGCATGGCTGTCAACGCGCCGCCTGGCCGTTAATCCGCCAATATCACGTACACAGACCCTCGTAGAGACTGTGATCGGCTACATGAAGAGCCAGATAAAGGAGATCGCCCAGATGGACCTGGATCTGTATTTGCCCTTCTCGGGCACTCTGTTCCTTTTCATCTCTGTCGCCAATCTGCTGGACATCGTGCCGGGTTATCGCACGCCGACCAGCTCCCTTTCCACGACCGCAGCCCTCGCCATTTGCGTATTCTTTGCGGTCCCGATTTATGGAATCTCCAAGAGTGGCGTTATCGGGTATTTCAGGCACTACGCTGAACCCACGGTCCTGATGCTGCCGTTTAACATCATCGGTGAAATCTCACGCACGCTGGCTCTGGCTGTGAGGCTATTCGGAAATATGATGAGCGAGAGCATGCTCATTGCCATTTTGCTCTCAATCGCGCCGCTGTTCCTGCCCGTGCTGTTGCAGTTACTGGGGCTTCTCATCGGTCAGGTACAGGCTTATATCTTTGGGGTTCTGGCAACGGTTTATATCGCTTCTGCCAGTTCAAACAGCAAGAGAACTGTAAAGAAATCTGAAGGAGGAACTTGATTTGCCTACAATTGATACGGCTACGATAAGTGCCATCGGCACGGCATCCATAATTGCATCTGGCGTAACCATGGCCATAGGCTCCATCGGGCCTGCCATTGGTGAAGGCTGGGCGCTGTCACGTGCTCTTGCCGCCATTGCACAGCAGCCTGACGAGGCCAATGCAATAACGCGAACGCTTTTCGTCGGCCTGGCAATGGTGGAATCCATCGCCATTTACTGCTTCGTTATATCCATAATTCTGATCTTCGCAAATCCCTTCTGGACTTATGCTGCAAAGTAGGAGGACGGCGTGCTGATCGACTATTTCACAACAATCGCCCAAATCATCAATTTCCTGGTGCTGGTCTTCCTGCTGAGGCATTTCCTTTACAGGCCGATCATTAAGTTCATGGATGAACGAGAGCTGAAGATAGCCTCCAGGCTGAAAGAAGCTGACGAAAGCAGGAAAAAGGCACAGCAAGAAGAGGAATCGATCCGCAAAACGGAAAGGGATCTAGCCGCAAAACGTGAAGAGCTGATGGCCAAGGCTACCGTGGATGCAGAGGCTGCGCGAGCCGATCTGATGAAAAAATTGCAAGATAAGGTGGATAAAAGCACAGCGGACTGGTATGAAGCCCTGGAGCGTCAGAAGGAAGCATTCCTGGCGGACATGCGCCTGCAAGCGGGCGAAGAGGTGTATGCCGTTTCTCGCCGCGTCTTGAGAGATCTGGCAAATGACGAGCTTGAGCGCCGGATACTCGATGTTTTTCTGAAACGTATCGAGATCATGGACGAGTTGGATAGAAAGAAGCTGAAAGAATTTTATGAAAAGCCGGGACAGAATATCATTGTGAAAAGCACATTCGAAATCCCAGCTGAAATGCGACAAAAACTCCAGGAGACTTTACATAAACAAGTTGGTGCAGAGGTGGCAATACAGTACCAGGCGGCTTCTGATTTGATCTCGGGTATCGAGCTCTACACTAACGATATGAAAATCGCATGGAGCATCGATAGCTATCTGGACGACTTAGTAGCAGATTTGTCCCGTACGCTAGATCAACGAATTGCTGAAGAAAAGGAAGGCTAAAGGAGAGAAGTGCGGTGAACGATGAAGAGGATATAAGGGATTCTCTGAGAGGCACGATTTCGGCCCTCGGTCATTCGCTCGAAGGCTACAAGCCCGAACTCAAGATCGAAGAGATCGGGACGATATCCTTTGTTGGAAACGGCATCGCACGCGTCAAAGGCCTGCCTCATGTGGGTGCTGATGAACTCATCAGCTTTCCGAACGATGAATTAGGAATAGCCTTCAACCTCGACCAGGAAGAGGTCTCAGTCATAATGCTCGATCAGAGCGAGAGAATCAAGGCAGGGCAGGAGGTTCGCCGGACAGGCAGGGTCATGGATGTGCCAGTCGGCGAAGAGCTGCTCGGGCGAGTGGTTGACTCGACGGGCAGGCCTCTCGATGAGGGAGAGCCTATTAGATCCTCGGAGAGAAGGCCGATAGAAGCGGAGGCTCCGGGAATCATGGACCGAGCGCCCGTGAATGTACCACTCCAGACTGGAATCCTCGTGGTTGATGCCATGATTCCTGTTGGTCGCGGTCAGAGGGAGCTTATATTGGGCGACCGTCAGACAGGCAAGACCGCTATCGCCTTGGATGCCATGATCAACCAGAGAGACAAAGGGGTTATCTGCGTTTACTGTGCGGTCGGCCAGCAGAGGGCGGCAGTGGCTAGGGTCATCGCAGATCTGAAAAATCATGATGCCATGAAGAACAGCATTGCCGTTGTGGCCACTGCCGAGGACTCTCCGGGATTGAACTTCATAGCACCCTATGCAGCCACCACTGTGGCAGAGTCCTTCATGGAAAGAGGTCAGGACGTATTGATAGTGTACGATGACCTGACCCGCCATGCCCGTTCCTACAGAGAGCTTTCTCTTCTGCTGAGACGGCCGCCCGGCAGGGAGGCGTTCCCAGGCGATATATTCTACATCCACTCTCGTCTGCTGGAGCGGTCCACCCACCTCCTGAAAGGCGGCTCTCTGACGGCCCTGCCTGTTATTGAAACTGAGGCGCAGGATATCTCGGCCTACATTCCCACGAACTTAATTTCGATCACCGATGGTCAGATCTATCTCTCCCCACATCTTTACGAAGAGGGCGTTTTACCTGCAGTCGACGTGGGCAAATCCGTCTCCCGGGTGGGTGGAGAGAGCCAGCTCCCAGCCTACCGCGAGGTGGCGGGGGACATGCGCCTGATTTACACCCAATTTGAGGAGCTTGAAGCGTTTGTGAGATTCGGAACGAAGCTCGACGAGGAGACGCGCAAGACACTGGAAAGAGGGCGGCGTATCCGAGAGGTGCTGAAGCAACCAAGATATGATCCGATGCCAACTCCCGAGCAAATTGCGATTCTTCTGGCGGTGACATCTGGAATTCTGGATGAGATCCCGCTGGACAAGATTGCATCTGCTACAGAGCGGATAAAAAAAGGATTTTCAAAGCAGCTTCCTGAGATGTATAAGCGAATAGAAGCTGCCCAAAAGCTCAGCCCTGAAGATCGCGAGGCGATTCTGAATATGGCAAGAAATATCCTGAAAGGAGATGGGCAAGAGAATGGAGGAGCTGGAACGGCTTAAGTCAAAGATCAGAAATGCAGGAGAATTGCAGACTGTCGTTAAGATAATGAAGACCATCTCTGCTGCCAACATCCGCGAATATGGGCTGGCTGTGGAATCGCTCGCGGAGTACAATAAGACGATTGAGATGGCACTTCAAGTCTTGATACAGAATAACCCGGAAGCGCTTTTGGCTATTTCGCAGGTTGAGTATAAGAAAAGGCTAGGCGCTGTTATCTTCGGCTCAGATCAGGGGCTGGCAGGGAGGTTCAATGAGCAGATCGCTACCTTTGCTGCCTCCAAGATTAACGAAATCGAACATCAAGAGCGGGCGGCTCTGGCCGTAGGCGAACGTGTTGTCGGTTTGCTGGAAGAAATGGGGCAGCCAGTGGAGGCGCACTTTTCCTTTTTTGAAAACCACTTGGGCATCACTCAGGTCATGACCGATGTGCTTGTCAAAATTGAGGAGTGGCGAACGGAAAAAGCAATCGATCAGATCGTCCTCTTTTACAACCAGCCAACCTCGGGCGCATCTTTTGCTCCGCAGATGGCATACCTATTTCCTCTGGACATAAACTGGCTCCGGAGCCTGGCGGAGCAAAAATGGCCATCGCGTTCACTGCCCACGTTTTCGATGGATGAAGATCAGCTCTTCTCATCTCTGGTAAAGCAATATCTGTTCTTCTCGCTTTACCGCGCTTTCATAGAATCGCTTGCGAGCGAGAACGCCAGCAGGCTGATGGCCATGCAGATAGCGGAGAAGAATATCGAGGACCATCTGAATGAGCTAACGGTTCGATTTAACAGGCAGCGCCAGGAGGCTATCTCATCGGAGCTGCTGGATGTCGTGACGGGTTTTGAGGCACTGACAAGCGAAGAGAGAAAAGATTAATGGTTAAGCTTGTCTAGAAAATTGAGATGGTGGCAACTTTGGCGACCAATAGTAAAATCTTCGAGTTTCTTTGCTTTTGTGTTCAAAACTGATGGGTCACTGCGAAACAAAAGAGTAAAAAAATAGAGATAAACAAAAAGAGACGAGAACTACCCTTCGATTATGCAGGTCGGGTCCTCGCCCTGCAGATCGCCCTGATAGTAGTAGGCCTTCTGACGGCATCCCCCGCAAAGCTCCAGGTAATCGCACTTCCCGCACTTTCCTTTAAGGCCCGATTTCACATCTCGCAGGGCCAAAAGCTCCTGGGAGGGATGATCTATCCAGATATCCCGGAAGGATCTCTCTCGAACGTTGCCCACCACGATATGGGGCATGAAGTGACAGGGATGGACATCTCCTCTGTGATTTATATTTGCTACCTTCACTCCCGTGGAGCAGCCCCCGGCGGATGCCAAGAGCCTTCTTGCCTGCTCTTGCCTGGGATCGTTTTTCAATAGCTCCAGCAGGTAGGCACCATCCATGGGCGAATCCGTGGTCAGAATCTCGATATTCTCATCCTTCAGTTCCACTGCCGCCTCAGCGAGCAGGCGGATCACACTGCGACGCTGCTCAGGTGTAACATCCCTGTCAGCCATCCCGGCACCGCGGCCGGTAGGCACCAGATGATAGAGGCAGAACCTGGGAATCTGCTCCTCCAGGGCCAGGTTGAGCAGGGCGGGAACGTCCTGCCAGTTGTCGCGGGTCAGCGTTATTCTCAGACCCGTCTTGAGCCCTGCATCCCGAGCATTTCTCAGCCCCTGCAGGGCCCGATCGTGTGCGCCAGCCACGCCCCGGAAGGCGTCATGACGCTCGCGCATGGCAGCGTCCAGGCTCACTCCCACGTACCTGACCCTGGCTTCCGCAAGCAACCCTGCCACCTCTGGAGTTATTAGCGTCCCGTTGGTGGAAATGACCGTACGAAGGCCGATCTCCCTGGCGTGGAAGGCCAGAGGATAGAAGTTTTTGCATAGCAAGGGCTCGCCTCCGGTGAGGATGAGAATGGGAATCTTGAGATCGGCAAGCTCATCTTCCAGATGGAGACCCTCTTCCAGCGACATCTCGTCTTCGGCTTTGCCGCGGGCATCCATGTAGCAGTGATGGCAGGCCAGGTTGCAGTGACGGGTTAAGTTCCACATCACCACCGGCTTCGTCTGGGCTGAGAACCTGATCAGATCAGGCGGTAAGTTCTGGCACGCCTCCGTCGCCCGCAGGGCCTCCCAGACCGTAGCCTGGTCAGCCAGGGCCTTGGAGAAGATGATCATGCCGACCTCCGCAGTGCTTGGAGCATAGCCTCGAAGGTGAACTTCTCCGGCATCACGTCAACCCTCACGCCCAGCCGGGCAAGCTCTTCGGCCGTTGGCTTGCCGATAACGGCCACTGTGGCATTGTCCAGTGCCTCTCTCATCGTCATCTCCAGCCCCAGCTCGCTGGCTCGACCCATTAGATTTCGGGCTGTGGAGGAGCTGGTGAAAGCGAAGATATCCACGCCCTTCGCTCTTTTTATCAGCTCGTCAAGCCTTGGGTCTTCTGATGGCGCGACCTCATAAAGAGCAATGTCATCCACAAAAAGCCCTGCTGCTTTCAGGCCCTCTGAGAGGTACTGGCTTCCCTGGGCGCTTCTTAGGAAGAGAAGGCTTCGGCATTTTCCCTGCAGCATGCGCTCAAGGCCTGATGAGCTGTACTCTTCCGGTACCTCGCATCTCAGGCCGCGCCTGGCCAGCGCCTGCTCAGTCTTGGGTCCAATGGCCACGATCAACTTCTCCTTCAGGCTGGCCTGGACGGCTTCATTTTTCAGGGCCATCTTTACGCCGTTGGCGCTGGTGAAGGCCACGCACTCCGCAACTTTTATTCTCTGCATCAGATCGTCCGGCAGGGGCTTTTCTGCCAGAGAGATGGAAGGAGCGGATATCGGCAAAAAGCCGTAAGCTTTGGCGAGTCTGGCCGACTCCTCTTGCTGCGGTGCTGGCCGGAGGATGGCGATCTTCTTATGCGCCAACCGGCTTGCGAGGCGGACCACATCTCCTACTACTAATATGGCGGGGGGCTCCATCTTTGCCCTTTTGGCCTTCTCCGCTATGTCCGCCAGCGTGCCCGCGATCATCCTCTGCTCTTCCCAGCCTCCTTTCTCCACGATGGCCGCCGGAGTGTCAGGAGATCTGCCGCCGCCTACCAGGGCAGCGATATTTTGCTCCAGGCGAGAGACTCCCATCAGGACCACGAGCGTCCCTCCCAGTCGCGCGATCGCGCTCCAGTCCAGGGGCGAGTCCTTGCCCGGCTCCTCGTGGCCCGTGACGATGGTCAAGGAGGAAGTGATGCCCCGGTGAGTGACGGGAATTCCCGCCAGCTCAGGGGCAGCGATGGCAGAGGTGACTCCGGGCACGACCTCCACAGGAATGCCCCTCTCCAGCAGCGCCAGGGCTTCTTCTCCGCCCCGGCCGAAGAGATAAGGATCGCCGCCCTTCAGGCGCACCACGACGTTACCCGCCTCCGCTTTCTCGATGAGAAGCTGGTTGATCTCACCTTGGGTGAGCTTGTGCGCTCCTGCGGACTTGCCGACGTCGATCAGCTCAGCCTTCACGCCTTTCATCATCCTGGGATCGAGCAGTCTATCAAACAAAACCACGTCAGCCAGAGAGAGCAGTCGCATGGCCTTCAGCGTCATGAGTTCTGGGTCCCCAGGACCGGCTCCCACCAGATAGACCTTACCGCGCGCCAAAAACTTTCACCGCCTCTTCCACCAACTCTTTTCCGCCCATCTCCATGAGCCTTTGCCCCAGGTTCCCAGACAGCTCCAAATAATCCTCATGCAAAGAGATCTGCTCATCCACCCGCACAAACCTCTTTCCGTCCAGAGAGAGGACCTCAGCCAGAACTCGCGCTTTGCTGCCGTTCATGTCCGCGTGGACCGCCATGGGCACGATGCAGCCTCCGCCCACGGTCTCAAGGATCTTGCGTTCGATCATGGTCTCCGTTCTGGTGGGCATATCATCGATGGATTTAGAATATAATT
>CAZPUO010000093.1:0-9613 GCA_964589745.1 uncultured Methanotrichaceae archaeon | reverse complement strand
TGGGAAAACCATTTTTGCTAAAGACAGAACATTCTTCAAACTATGACAAGAACCGGCATAGTCTATCATCCCATTTATCTTTTGCACGAAACAGACGGTCATCCTGAGAGAAAGGAGCGCTTGACTGCAATCCTGGATGGGATCCGTTCGGAAAAGCTTGAAGTTGAATTTATAACCCCCAAGCCAGCCAACATCGACCAGGTCGCTTCCGTACACAGCAAGAGCTACATCGATCAAGTTAAAGCCATCTGCGAAAACGGAGGAGGTTATCTGGATATCGACACCGTTCTCTCTAAAGACTCCTACGATGCTGCCCTCATGGCTGCAGGTGGCGCTATGTCGGCAGTTGATGCAACATTGAACGGCTTTGACAGCGCCTTTGCCCTTGTGAGGCCGCCTGGACATCATGCCATGCCCAATCGCGGTATGGGCTTTTGCATCTTCAATAACGTGGCCATTGCCACGAAGCACGCCCAGGCCACTGGCATGAAGAAGGTGCTGATCGTGGACTGGGATGTGCATCACGGCAACGGCACCAATGCCATCTTTTATTCGGACAACTCGGTATTGTATTTCTCCGTCCATCAATTCCCACACTATCCGGGCACAGGAAGGGCAAACGAGGTGGGAGAGAGCGGCGCCGAGGGTACGAAGGTGAACGTGCCTCTGCCCTCGGGCACGGGCAACGAGGGTTACCTCATGGCCTTCAACGAGATCTTAAAGCCCATCGCCCTGGAATTCAAGCCGGATATCGTTCTGGTATCCGCAGGCCAAGACCCTCACAAGGACGACCCTCTCGGCGGAATGCGGCTCACTTCTGCAGGCTTCGGGGCCATGGCCAGCGTGGTGAAGGAGATCGCTAACGAATGCTGCCAGGGAAGATTGGCAGCCACCCTGGAAGGGGGATACAACCTGCAGGCCCAGGCTGAGGCCATAGTTGCCGAGCTTAAAGCCTTTCAGGGAGAGGTTCCCAAAGTCAGGGGCACTGACCCAAAGGTCGATCAAAGGATAGAAGAGATCAAGAAGATTCAGAGCGCCTACTGGAGATGCTTCCAGTGATCGGGGTCATCCTAGCCCTGGCCTGAAAGTAGCGTGCCATGAAGACTCTGAAGGCCTCATCTTCGATTCTGACCAGCTCTGGGCCCACATATATATTGTGTCCGCCGCGGATGGCCGATGAGAGATGCCGCCCCAGAGAGAGGTTTCCCAACTCTTTGGCCAGGAGATCTCGAGCTTTTGCATATTTGCGAGGCAGCTCCACCACAGCTCTTCCCTCTGCGATGTACGGCCCAGATAGGAACTGTGGATGCGCGGCCAGGAATCTGGATAGGTGCTCCGCTTCCCAGACGGGAGGGCCTATGCGGCGACTTGCCAAAGAAAGTTCCCAGACCTCCAGCTCGAATAGCAGCATTGCTCTGTCGCGATAGCTGCCTGCATCGCTTCTCAGCAGACGAAAGCCGTTCCTCTCCAGCAAAGCTTTTACCGACTCCTCAGCCTTGCGAAGCTGGGGGAAGAGAACGTCTTCCACCACGAGCGGAGCCTGGAACTCCACGAGAATCAAGCTGCTTCCCCTCACAGTTACATGTGCCAGCAGCTCCTCATCGGACAGCGCCTTGGGCGGCGCTGGAAAGAAGAAGTCCAGTGAGGGCGCTGCCAGGAAGGCGCGCGAGGCTACCGCGAACTGAAGCATCTTATCCATGGTAAGGGCGGCAGCTACATTTCTCTCAGGGTCCACAGGATCAACTACCACCAGCGGCTCGTCATGGGCTTTTTTGGCGTGCCCTTCCAGATCTATCAACTGGCCCGGCTTCCAGCTTGATGCGGCCCGGAGAACACCAGGAAAAGAGCCGTAGCAGAGCACAAGCAGCTCCGCCAGGTACCCCGAGAAGCCGCCCACTTTCAGCTCCGAGCCATAGACCCCGATGCCCTTCATGAACTGCTTGAGGAGCAAGACCTCATCCTCAAGGCCTGCGATCCTGCAGGCCACATATTTAGTGTGAAAAGGGGTTCGATCCACCGCAGACTTCAATCGGGATGCGTCCTCAACCAGATAGCAGGGGACCAGATCCACCTCGAAGCCATCCACTCTGGCATGGACGTAAGGATGCTCTGCGTACTTCTCCTCATGCTCAGGAGCAACAAGCCTGGCAATCTCCAGAGCGGCTTCCAGCGAAGTGTCCTCAGGCACTCCTAAAAATATGTCCAGGTCGTGATCACCAGCCAGCCAGGTTCCTCTGGCCGCTGAGCCCACAAGCATGGCTTTCAGGGAGATTCCCCTGGCCATTGCCTGCTGCTCGATGCGGGAGATGATGGATCTGGATGTCTCATTCAAACGTGCCCTATCTTCGGGACGGGGCCTGACCCTACTTTGCACCTCAGTCTCAATCTCGGAGAGGGAACTCGGCCAGGTTGTCGTAGATGGGGCCTCCGCGGGTCAGTGTGCTCTTCTTAAGATAGAATCGGTCCACGACGAAGCTACCCAGGTCCGCACCGGATAGGTCTGCTATCTTAGGAGCAAGCTTCCGGTTGATCTCCGCATTTGGCCGGCCCACACGACCCAGGGTAACGTGAGGAGAGAAGCCCCTTGCCTCGCGCTTGAATCCAACGGGGCATAGTGACGTTTCCACTTGAGTGTAGAGTCTCTGGAAGTCTCCCTCCAGGCCCAGCCATACGACGCGAATGGACCGTCCCGGAAAGGTGCCCATCCCCATAACCTTGGCTGCAAAAGGCGCGATCCTGACGCCGCTCAAGGCCGCCACTACATCCTGCACCTTTTCTTCTGGCACATCTCCCAGGAACTTCAGTGTGACATGCACCAGATCCGGCCTGACGAGCCGCAGGCCTTCAGTCGCAATTTGACTCTCGAGCCGTCCGATCTCCTCGCGCATCTGGGCAGGAAGGTCCACAGCGACGAAGCATCTGATGCCTGTCATCTTAGCACGCTGCCCCTGCTGGCCGATGTCACCAAATCCCGATAACGGGCCAGCACTCCGGTCTTTATCTTGGACTCCGGGGCAGTCCATGCTTTCCTTCGCTGCTCCATCTCCGCGGAGTCTACGAGCAGATCGAGCTTGCGAGCGGAGATGTCTATGCTGATTATATCGCCCTGCTTGACCAGCGCGATGGGGCCCCCTACCGCAGCCTCAGGCGAGACATGCCCGATGCAGGGGCCGCGCGTACCGCCGCTGAACCGACCGTCCGTGATAAGGGCTACAGACTCGCTCAGGCCTGCACCCGCTATGGCCGATGTGGGCGCCAGCGTCTCCCTCATGCCAGGCCCTCCTTTCGGCCCTTCGTATCGTATAATTACTACATTTCCAGGCTTCACGCCACCGCCCACTATTCCTGCCATGGACTCTTCCTCGGAATCGTAAACCACAGCCGGGCCGGAATGCCTGAGCATGGTCTTCGAGACCGCCGTCTGCTTGACCACTGCGCCTTCTGGAGCGAGACTGCCGTACAGTATGGCAATGCCACCTTCAGGGTGTACCGGCGCATCCAGAGTGGCAATGACGCGAGCGTTGGCCTCTGGGTTGACAGGCCGGAAAGCATCGAGATTCTCGCCCATGCTCTTGCCCGTGACGGTCAGGACATCCAGGTTGAGCTTGGACCGAAGTCTGCTCATGACAGCCGGTATTCCTCCTGCCCTGTCCAAATCCAGGATGTGATATGGCCCACCCGGCCGCAGGTTGACCAGATGAGGCGTCTCGCGACTGAGCTGATCGAAGCGGTCTAAATTCAAGCTCAGGCCGAACTCAGCAGCTATGGCCGGTATGTGCAAAACAGTGTTGGTGGATCCTCCGATGGCCATGTCCACGCGAATAGCGTTGTCCAGAGCCGCAGGGGTGACTATCTGGCGGGCAGTTATGCCGCGCTCCACCAGCTCCATGATCTTCATGCCCGATCTCTTAGCAATACGAATCTTGCGCGCATCTACGGCATGGGTCGTGGCGCATCCCGGCAGGCTCATTCCCAGGGCCTCAGTGAGGCAGGCCATGGTGTTGGCGGTGAATAGCCCTGCGCAAGAGCCTGCTCCAGGGCATGCCATCTCCTCCAGGATGGCCAGCGTCTCACCGCCTGCCTGCCAGCTCTCGAAGACATTGATCAGATCCTGATCCTTATCGCAGGCGTAACCAGGAAGCATAGGCCCGCCAGTGACTACAATGGTGGGAAGGTTCAATCTCCCGGCGGCCATGAGGTGGCCTGGGGCGATCTTGTCGCAGGAAGGGATCATGACTAGTCCATCCAGCTGGTGAGCCTCGGCCATGATCTCGATGGAGTCTTCGATCAGCTCGCGGCTGGGAAGAGAGAACCTCATGCCGGCATGTCCCATCGCTATGCCATCGCAGACGCCGATGGTCTGAAACTCAAAGGGTACGCCTCCGGCGGAGCGTATGCCCGCCTTCACCGCTTGGGCCAGCTTGTCGAGGTGAATGTGCCCAGGGATGAACTCATTAAAGGAGTTGACAACTCCTATGAAGGGACGGCTAATCTCTTCATCACAAAGACCGGTGGCCTTGAAGAGAGCCCTGTGAGGCGCCCTCTCTGCTCCTACCTTGGTGATATCGCTCCTCATCCGAAAACCTCTTTTTGAGCCGTAGCCACTTTTCCATTTAAGTAGTTGCTGATTTCATTTATGCCGAGAGGCCCAGCCTCCGGACTTGAATCAATCAAGCTTTAGTAGTCCAAAAGTTCTTCTGTCCCACATCGTGAACGCTCCCCGTCCTAAAGGGCGGGGCTTCTATCGCCTTTGCGAAGAGATTGCATTCCCAATCTCAGAATGTTAATCGCTGCATTGAGATCTCTATCCATAGACAGACCACATTCCGAGCAGCTATGGGTTCTTTCACAAAGATCCTTTTCGACTATTTGACCACACCTGGAACACATCTGAGAAGTGTACTTGGGATCTACCAGCACAACCTTTGAGCCAGCATATGCTGCTTTGCTCTCGGTTGATTTTACCAGCATACCCCACGCAACGTCCGAGATAGATTTTGCCAGGTGATGGTTCTTGAGCATATTCTTGATATCAAGATCTTCAAAGACAATTACACCGAATCGATTTACTAGTTTACGGCTAACCTGATTAGAGAAGTCGGTTCTCTTGTTTGCAATTCTCTCATGCACTCGCTCAACTACCTTCAGAGCCTTCTTCCGTTCATATGTGCCTTTCGGAGCTTTGGATAGCTTTCTTTGGACTCTCGCAAGCTCCTTTTCCTCTTCTCGGAAGAATCGGGGATTAGCGATCTTCTCACCATTTGAGAGCGTCGCGAAGCTTTCCAAACCTACATCTATTCCAACCACAGAACCATCTTTCCAGGGAGGCAAAGGCACATCTTCCATCTCAACCGAAAAGCAGGCAAACCATTTGCCTGTAGGCATCCTGCGAATCGTGCAAGTCTTAATCTTACCATCAATTGGCCTATGGAGCTTGATCTTGATATCTCCAATCTTGGAAAGACTAAGTACCTCAGAATCTAGCTTGAATCCAGATTGAGTATATGAGAGGCTATCATATCGTCCTTTGCCCTTGAATCTAGGATAACCTGGTTCCTCGCCGTTCTTGACTCTTCGAAAGAAGGCTTTGAACGCAAGCTCTACCCTAAGAGCCACATTCTGAAGAACAAGTGAATAGACTTCCTTGAGTTCAGGTACTTCTAGCTTCAGTTGAGGTAATCTATCCTGAGTCTCAAAACGCTTGACTGTTCTTTGCTCAAGCTCCCAAGCATTCTTTCGATATGCGAGCGTATCGTTATAGACAAACCTGCAAAGCTCAAGCTGCCGTTCTAAGATAGTAACCTGAGATTTGGTTGGTTTGAGTCTATAGCGATATGATTTAGGCATCAATAGATGATTGCGTTATAAGGTTAAATAGCTATTGGTAAGCAGAAACTAGGGCAAAGGACCACGCTTTCATCCTGTTGCGACTGTGTCGCAACTCCCGCAAACTCTGCGGAGTTAGCGAGACCACCCTGAAGGATGGGGACTTCTCGCTTCGTCCTTCGCAATCCGGTGCTGTTAAATACAACAAGATACTAGCCGCCTGATGTGGTTATAATGGATGCCTATTCATTATTCCTAATATTCCTCGCGATATACATAGCTGCCCTGGTAGGCATCGGCCTTTACTCCTCCCGCCGGCAGAAGTCCGTCACAGACTTCTGGCTGGCAGGAAGAGAGCTGGGCGCGGTGACCATAGGATTCTCTGCGGCTTCTGCTTGGATCACTGCCAGCGCCTTACTGCTGGCCACCGGTTTATTTCTTCTCATGGGCATTGGCTCGATATGGATATGGGTCTTCCCCAACATCGCCGGGCTGATTATAATCGCAGCGATCTCGGGAAGGATCAAGAACATCCCGGCCCTGACTCAACCCGAACTCATGGAGATAAGATATGATCCCCTGATTCGTGCACCTGTGGCCGTCGCCGTCACCATCATGATGATCCTCTTCTCCGTAACGGACTTTATAGGGTTCAAGCTTGTTCTCGGAACGTTCTTCGGCATTGATCCTCTTTTCGCGATAGCCATCATGGCGGCTTCTGTAGCCATCTATGTCAGCATTGGGGGCTTTCGCACCGTGGTCTGGACAGACCTGTTGCAGTATATCTTGCTGGCAGGCCTCGCGCTCTATGTCGCACTGCTGGCTTCGGGTCTGACGACTGAGAAGGGTGTGTCCATGCTCTCGGCTTCGTCTGCACTGGGCGCAGACTGGTGGGATGTGTTCATCATGGGCGGCTTGATGGGGGCTCTGGTCTTCCAGCTCGCGCTGTTGCCTGGATGGGTGGCAGAGCAGGACCCCTGGCAGAAGATCTGGGCGGCGCGCGATGAGCGTTCCGCAAAGCGAGGGCTCCTTTTGGGCGCAGGTCTTCTGGCGCTGGTTTATTTCTGCTGCCTGGTCACGGCCATAGGCCTTTCCGCGCTCTATCCCCGGCCGACGGGAGAGGTGGACGCCGAAATGCTTTATCTCAAGATCATCAGCGATAACGCCGCTCCCTGGCTGCTGGCGCTGCTCACCATCGGGTTTGCCGCAGCGTCTATGTCCTGCACCGACACCTTCGCCACATCGGGCGCTTCCTGCATCTCCAGGGACCTGATTCAGAGGCACCTTAAGCCCACGGCCACCATGAAGGAGATGCTCATCATAAACAGGATACTGGTGATAGTAATGATCGCCATATCCGCATCAATCGCGCTGAATGTGAACAGCATCATGGACGCGGTGATCATTGCCACAGTCATAGGAACCACATCCTACTTCTTCCCCATCATCGGCGGGCTTTACTGGAGGCGAGCCACGAAGTGGGGGGCGCTATCTGCCTTAATTGTGGGCGGCGGCACCCAGATCCTGCTCATATCCTATGAGCTGTTCTGGCTAAGGCAGCCGCTGGACGGCATCTCGCCTCTGCTCACGGAGCATGGTGTGCTGGCGGGCCTTTCTTTGAGCGCCCTGTTCTTTGTGGGCGTATCCCTCCTCACGCATCCCACTGAGGATATTCGGCTGGCGCCCTTCTTTCCTGAAATCGCAGAGAAGGTCTTCGGCGGCGGCATTCCACCGGTCGATAGGAAGAGTTCGCGCTACCAGAAGGTCATGACTCATATTGAGGAGAAGATGGCCGGAGATAGGGCACATCTCCATCTCTTCATCGACTTTTTGCCCGTTCGCGCAGATGGAGCAATGATGCCGGAGGAGCTGAAATGGGACAGCTTCGTGGAGAGACTAAAAAATATGCACTCCCCCTGGTTTACACCCACAGGCTCCCATATAGTCTACCGACTCTCCCAGGCAGACATGCTAGCCTGTGTCAAGATGGTGCGCGGTGACACAAGCCAGATCTGGCTGTCCGCTGAGCCAAGGCGCGAGCAGTGCGAGCGGCAAAAGGATGAGTTCTTTCTCGCGTATGAGGAGATAGAGGATGCGCTGCTGGAATTCGGCATGACTCCACAGGTCCGAGCATGAAGGAAGAGATCCAGGTGGCCGTGGTGGGTGCCGGGCCCGCGGGCTCCACGGCTGCTGAGGTTGCTGCCCTCTGCGGTGCCGAGGTGGCCCTCATCGAGCGCAAGAGCGAGATAGGCAGTCCTGTGCAGTGCGGCGGCTTCCTCCCCGAGGCGCATGAGCTGCAATCGCTCATGCCCCGCGCACACCTGCCCCAGACTTTGCGGGATATTCCTGAGCGCTGCGTCCTGTGGCGTACCAGCAGGCAGCGCATCTATTCTCCATCGGGAGAGGACAAAGAGTTTCCAGTTGCCGGTCGGGTCGTAGACCGCAGAGCCTTCGATCGCTTTCTAGCTCACCGGGCAGCCCGTGCGGGAGCACGTGTCATCCCTGCAACGAACGCGTCCTTGACCGATGGCGCGCTGCGACTCTCAGGGCGCTTCTCAGGGTCCCTCAGGCCGCAGGTGATAATAGGCGCAGATGGCCCGCTCTCAACCATCTCTCGGTCCATGGGAAACCAGGAGAGAGAACGGGGCATCTGTCTGGAATACGAGATGGCCGATGTAGACATTGATCCAGATGCAGCGGAGATGTTTTTTTCAGCCCGCTACGCGCCTGGAGGCTATGCCTGGATAATTCCTCTCGGAGAGGACTTGGCGAATGTGGGCGTCGGCGTGCGAATGTCCTATCTGAGCAGCCAGAAGCTGCCCGACCTGCTGGACCGATTTATCCAGGAACATCCCATCGCAGGGAAGATGCTCCGCTGCGGCGAAGTTCTGGCCGTCATGCGCGGGCTTGTGCCCGCGGGCGGATCAGCTAGATCTATTCAGAAGGATAATCTGCTCCTGGCTGGAGATGCCGCCGGCCATGTCATGGCCACCAGCGGCGGCGGCATACCACTGGCCATGGTCGCTGGGCGGATTGCTGGCGAGGTCGCTGCAGCATACCTGAAAGGCGAACTCGCGCTGCAGGAGTACCAGTCGCGCATTCGCGAAGAATTTGGAAAGGAGCTGGATAGATCTGTGCAGATCAGGAAAATGGTGGATGTGGCCATGAAAAGCGATAGGCTCATGAATGCCCTCTTCGCAGCGTTAAGCCCTGAACAGATGAAATCCGTGATGCGTGCCCGGATGCCAGCAGCGCTCGTAACGCGCGAACTAAAGGATGACGATGTTCTTTGAAAACGCCACCCTCTAGTTCGCAAGCCATATCCAGATCTCTGTGCGCCTTTTGCCTTCTAATCTTTCTGCGATGAGTTCAAAAAGAGCATTCTGATCGCAAAGCCCCAGGCGATCGCGAAGTCATCGCCGAGTGGATTTAAACCTCGGGATACCCTGGGCCAAGAACCAAAAATCTTCTGAAAACAAAAGATCCAAGACAGGAGCTGGTCAGACCACCTGACCAGCAATACAGATTATTTTTTCTCTTCCTTGGGAGCTTTGCCGAGCAGCTCTTCCACGGACTTGGCACCCGCCTCCACAACCTTGACGTTGATCTGGCCGATATCGGAAGAGATTTCTCTTCCGTGGATGCTCATCCTCTTCTTTCTGCCTTCGGCTGTAGGATGGTAGCCGGTTCCAGAAGAGAGCAGGATCTTTCTGCGCTTTGTGCCAGGAAGGTCTGCGCGCATGGGAAATCCCTCGCGATCGCTTCCGCCTGTGACCTGCACCGAGTA
>CAZPUO010000092.1:6484-9638 GCA_964589745.1 uncultured Methanotrichaceae archaeon | reverse complement strand
TCAAGCATGACATTCATTTAGCTGCCCCCAACTTGATGACAGGCTGGTCCTTTCCGATCATGTAGACATAATCCTCTATGGTCTCGAACTCCTCGTCGCCGGAGATGATCACCCGGTTGGGCTGAGAGCTTTTCACGGTTATGATCCCTTTGATCTTCCCCATCTGACCGGAGTGCTTTCCGCCCACGACCATGGCTAGGTTGCCAACCTTGAACTCGATCCTATCCTCGATATTCTTCTCGGGGATGGAGAGCACCAGCGAATCGCCCGCTTTGAAATCTCCTTCCTCCAGCTTATTTGAGCCATCGGACAGGTTTAGCTGCTGCTTTTTGCCCTTCAGAATGGTCTTGTTCTCTATTCTTGCCAGCTTTCTCACATTTCCCGGCTCAAGAAGGCTCAAGTAGAACATTCCTCTGGCGTCTTTCAGCATCCTATATTGCTTGTCGAGCAAAGGAACGGATATTATATCGAATATGCCCACCGGCAGCTTGTAGTCCTTCTGGACCCTTCCATCCACGAGCACCTTGCCCTCGTAGAGAATTCTCTTTGCCTCGCGGGCATTGTCCACGAGCTTGAGCATATCCCGTATTATCGTCACAAGAGGTATGCTCTCCCCCGCAGAATGGGGCCCAGGGCTGGTTTTGGCCACCCACGTATGGTTCTTCCTGGCAATGGGCCAGCTCACAGGTACGGTTACTCTCTTCTGGTGCCTGCTCATTCAGATCGCCTCGCGAAGATTTTTTCTCTCTCGGCGTCCTCAAGGTCGAGCTTCACAATCATGACGTTGGAAGGATGAATGGTTCTAGGTACCTCGGTTCCATCAGCACGGTAGTTGCTCACACCCGCCACCTTGATGGTGCACCTCTTGAGGTCCACATCTTCAACTTCACCTTCGGTGCCGGCGTGATCTCCACGCATGACCTTGACGGTATCGCCTTTGCGCACCTGTGCACTGCGCTTCTTCAGCTCGTCCCGCAGAGCTTTGCTCAGGGGTGCGTGCATGTATTTCTGACGCCTGTGCAGCGGCGCAGTATACCTCTCCTTCCGCTGCTTCCTTGGCTGAATACTCTTCATAATCATCACACTATCATGGATGCTGCGGAAGCGATCTTGCCGAACCGCTCCGCCACCTCGCGGGCCACAGGTCCCTTCACCTCGGAGCCCTTGGGCACGCCCTCGTCGTCCACGATGACGGCAGCATTGTCCTCGAAGCTCACCCTGAGACCATCAGGCCTGCGGAACTCCTTCCTCTGGCGAATGATGACCGCTTTGAAGATCTGTTTTCGCATCTCAGGAGTTCCCTTCTTCACAGATACTATTACTACGTCCCCAATTCCTGCGCAGGGCTGTCGGTTTTTCACGCCGCGGTATTTCTTGACCGCAATAACGTGTAGCGTCCGCGCACCTGTATTGTCCACACAATCCAGGTATGCGCCAGTGTTGATCGCCCTAGGGATCTTGGCCTTATGTCCTCTCATTTCAAGACCTCCACCACTACGTAGGATTTGGTCTTGGAGAGGGGCCTGCACTCCGCTATCCTGACACGATCTCCTGCCTTGGCATCAAGGCACGGAGGATTGTGCGCATGAATCTTGGACTGCCTCTTCTCGAATCGTTCGTACTTCTTTGCCTTCTTTTCGAACTTGCGCATGACTACCACGGTGTTGTCCATCTTGTCGCTGACCACGGTGCAATCAAACACTTGGCCGCGAACAGGAAGGGTTCCGTGGAAGGGACACTTCGGATCGTCACACTGCTTAGCAGGCGCGCTCACGTTCAGTCCGATATCCCTCATAACTTCCACCTCGTCCTCTGCATTCTCTTGCTTATTCTGTTCTCGGGCTGCGAGATCAAGACCGAGCCCGCCACCCTTACCCTCTGTCCTTCCGGCAGGGTAAAGATCAGGCTCGTGTTCGCCTTGGGAATGCGCTTTATTCCGCGCTCCGTCTCCAAAAGGAACGTATTCCTGGTCTCGTCCACAACCTGTCCCGAAAGCCCTATCAGTCCCGGGTCGAAGCTGTCCTCGACCAGGACCTCAAGGCCGATCAGCTCGTGCCTTGCCAGGCTTTCCGGGAGCAGGTTCATTGCGTTCGCTCCCTCTGGACTGTCTTGATCCTGGCAATCGTCCTGCGGATATCTCTTATCCTCCCGGGCTTCTCCGGGGCGCCTCCGGCAGTGACGACGCCTCTCTCGCGGACGAGCTCGCTTTCGAGCTTTCGCAGCTCCTCTGCAATCTCCTCCTCGTTCATGTTTCGGACCTCATCAATCTTGAAGATCGCCATTTACCGATCACTCCCCCTGAGCAGCGTCTGGTCGGTCTTCGGCCACGGCGCTTCCTTTGCCGCCTGTGCGGCATTCTCCGGGGCTGGCGCCTCTGCTGGAGGCTCTTCTACCGGTGATGGCTGCCCTGCGGGCTCTGACTCCAGGAGCTTGTCCAGATCGCTCTTCTTCTCCACGGCAGGAGCCTGGGGCTCGGGGGCGGGAACAGGAGCTGCGACTGGCGCTGCGGGCTTCTTCTCCTCCACGGCAGGCGCAGCCTGCGGCGGCTGCACGATCTGGAAGTCGTCCGGAAGCCGAATTTCGGGCGGGATGATCCTGACCTGACAGCCGATCACGCCCAGCTTCTTCACGGCAACCGAGTAGCCCTTGTCCACCAGGTCGATGGCCGGCTTGCCGGAGTGCTTGATGTATCCCGAGATGAACTTTTCAGTCCTGGAACGCGGGCCAGTGAGCTTGCCGCTGATCACGATCTCACAGCCGAGCGCTCCTGCATCCATCACCCTGCGCATCATGGACTGACCTGCTTTGCGGAAGTACCAGCCGCGCTCTAGCGAAGAAGCCAAGCGGTTGGCTACTACTCTGCCGTTCAGGTCGCCTTTTCCCACATCCTGCACGTCTATCTGGGGATTATCGAGATGGAACTTGCGATCCAGGTCACGAGTGATCTTACGGATCAGCTTTCCGCCTTTTCCGATGACCATGCCGGGCTTTTCCGCATAGACCGTAATCTGGGTGCCCATAGGTGTCCGGTTCATGATCATACCGCCGTATCCTGCCCGCTCCAGCTCTTCAGCCAGATACTCATCAACGAGAGCCTTGGTGATGCCCTCTGCAACGAACTTCTTCTCAACGGACATCAGCTCTTCACCTCGGT
>CAZPUO010000092.1:0-6384 GCA_964589745.1 uncultured Methanotrichaceae archaeon | reverse complement strand
CGGAGACTGTCTCCGTGTTCTTGGGCGTGGCCCGGCCCATGGCCCGGGGCATCCAACCTCGAATGGTCCTGCCCTTGAGGGTACCGGCATGGTAGATTCTCATCTTGTCGGCCTCCAGCCCCTTATACTCAGCATTGGCGAGGGCGTTCTCCAGGACGACCAAAACCGCCTTGGCGGCCTTCTCAGGATATCTGCCCGCGTCTGCTTTCACCAGACCGTGCCTGTGGGCCACATTCCTTCTGTAGCGCTTGAAGGGCACCGCTCTCTTCAGGGCTATCACATCCTCCAGATAGGTGCGAGCGAAGTTGGCCCGCATGCCTCGCAGCGTCCTGCAGATCTCGCGGGCTGCTTTCGGTGAGATGTGAAGCTCCATCCCCATGGCCCTTGAAGAGCGTCCTGCAGGCGTAAGCGAATAATTCAGTCTGCCCAATCTCACACCTCACTTCAGCGGCACATATTTGCTCGATCTGGTAGCGCCCACTCCGGCTGCACCGTGCTGCACGCGACCACGCGTCAGCGCGAACTCTCCGAAGTAGTGTCCGATCATCTCGGGCATGACATCGACCTTCTCGAAGCTTTTGCCGTTGTAGATCTCGATGCTCTTGCCCACCATCTCCGGCATGATGACCATATTCCGGATGTGGGTCCGCACCGAGTCTTTGGTCTTCAGGCCCGCCAGAAGCTTCTTGTTCTCCTTGGCAAGACCTCTTTTAATCGATCTGCGCTGCCGCGCTGGAAGCAGCCCGGCAAGCTCCTCTATGCTCAACTTGGCGAGGTCGGAGATCTTCCGGCCCCGATACAAGAACTCTTCCTTCCTCTTGGGAAGCTTGGATCCTGCTTTCTTAGCCAAAATCATCACCTAGCGCTTACCGGTCTTCCTTGCGGCAATAGATCCAACCTTTCGGCCCGGAGGCGTGTTCCTGCTCACGGTCTTCGGACGGCCTGGATGCTGGCGGCCGCCGCCACCGAAGGGATGGTCTACGGCGTTCATTGCTACGCCTCTGACGATTGGCCACTTCTTGGCCTTGGATTGGAACTTGTAGAAGCTCTTGCCAGCCTTGACCAGCGGCTTGTCCAGGCGGCCGCCTCCGGCGACAACGCCGATGGTAGCCATGCACTTGGGGCTGAGCCACTTCATCTCTCCGCTGGGCAGCTGCACCACGGTTGCACCGGCATCATGAGCCACCAGAATGGCGCAGACTCCCGAGGCGCGGGCAAACTGGCCGCCGTGCCCGGGCTGAGACTCAACGTTGCAGACGGGTATGCCTTCTGGAATCTCAGCCAGTGGCAGGGTGTTTCCGGGTTCGATCGGCGCAGATATGCCGCAGGCTATCTCCTGGCCCACATACATGCCTTCGGGAACCAGGATGTACCTCATCTCTCCGCTGGAAAGAGCGACGAGCGCTACGGGCGCGCTCCTGGCAGGGTCACGCATTATCTCCTGCACCACGCCTTTTATGGTCTCGTCGCTATCGACTTTGATGTGCTTGATGTCCGCCCTATACCTGTGAGAGGGTGCCCTGTACGTAGGAGTTCCTTTTCCTCTATTCTGAGATATGAGTCGATGTCCCATAGTTTTACCCACCTACAGCAGTCCTAGCCTTGTGGCTAATTCGTTCGCGCTGCCCTCTCCAGCCAGCTTCACGATGGCTTTTTTGGCTCCCCGAGAGGTTATCATGGTCCTAACCGACAGGACATCGATATCGTAAAGCTCCTCCAGGGCCTTCTTGATCTCCGGCTTGGTAGCCTTCATGCTCACCAGGAACTCCATGGTATTGTTGGAGTCTATCATGGCGGTGACCTTCTCTGTGACGTAGGGACTCTTGATTATCATTGCTTTGCCTCCCGAGAGCTCTTCTCACCCAGCCATTTCAGCGAGGACTCTGTCCAAATCGTGAGCCGCCCTGCCCTGGTGCCCGGCGCCAGCAGCTCAGCATTCAGCTTCTCCACGGTGATGAAGTCCACACCCGGCAAGTTCCTGGCCGCCTTTCCCAAACCCTGGTCAAAAGCCGCGACAATGAGCAGACTCTTTCGGCCCTTGTATTTCCTTCCCCGCATCTTGCCCTTGCCCGCCCGGATGTTCCTTCCCAGCTTCGCCCTCATGACATCATCCCAGAGGTCGGCTGCCACCAGGAACTTCCTGACCTCAGCGGTCTTGCTCAGGGACTCGAGACCATCGCTGGCCACAACAGGCAACTCCATGTTGAATTTGTGGCCTCGTGCGGTGACAAGCTGCGACGAAGCCGTGGCGGCTATGGCAGAGCGGATGGCCTTTCTCCTCTCCTTGATATTGACTTTCTCGGTATAATCGGCATTGGGCTGCGGCGCGTGCGATCTTCTTCCGCCTACGGCCATTGGTATGCCCGCAGCTTTTCGGCCGTTCTTCAATCTGGGAACCCTGGAGACGCCGTGTCCCGGGCCCCAGGACTGGGCGGAGGTGTTCATGCCGGCGTAGAAGTGAGGTCCATACGCCTGGAGCCGATTGGCTTGCGCAGCCAGCACAGCCCTCTTGATAAGATCCGGTCGATACTCTTCCTCGAAGACGGGAGGCAGTTCGACCTGGCCGCTTGCGTTTCCTGACAGATCAATGATATTAGCCTTCACTTGCCTAGACCCCCTGCTTGGACTCTTTGCTCACATAGAGGAATTCCGGAGCCTTCACAAAGTTCATTCCGGGCCTGATGGCGTGTCTCATCCTGACCAGCCTCTTGATGGGACCGGGCAGGCTTCCCTTGATCAGAACAAATTGATTGCGGACAATGCCATAGCCAGGGAATCCGCCTTCAGGCGTGATTTCTACACCATCGTTTCCTATAAACATCAGCCGCTTGTTGTACTCCGTCCTCTGGTGGTAGCCCATCTGGCCCAGCTGTGGAACGCGCCAGCTTATGTGCGATGGATGCCAGGGGCCAAGGTTTCCCACGTGCCGCATCTTGCCGGTGCGGGCATGCTTCCTCTTGGCGATGGCAATGCCCCAGCGCCTTACGGGCCCCTGAGTTCCTTTGCCCTTGGTGACTGCAGAGACATCCAACAGATCACCCAGCTCGAAGACGCTCGATATGGGAACCTGCTGGCCAAGCAAGCTCTGCGCAAATTTGAGCTTGTCCATCATGGAGCCGCCGTTGATCAGCATCTCCATGAGCTCAGGCACCTTCTTGGGGATGCCAGTCACGAGAAGAGGGTTGGTGTGCGTCAGGACTCTTAAATCTACGATATCTTCGCCCAGGGCCTGCAGGTCTTCCAGGCTTGTCCCACGGGTCTTCTTCGGTACAGTCATGCTTCTAGCCAGATCCGGGCTCAGGTTCTCTGCCCAGGCCTCGCCTGCGGGCCGTAGACCTCCGTTGTAGTTCTCGTAGGCGCGCAAGGCTACCACATTCATGGGCGGCACCTCCAGAACCGTCACGGGCACGGAAATCTCCATGCCCTCGGTGAGGCTCCTCGGTCTGTCATCGATCATCATGACGTGGGTCATGCCGGCCTTGTAGCCGGCAAAGCCTGCCATCCTGGCTTTATCCTCCTCCAGCCAGCTTCTGATTCTGGGAACCTCGCTCTTCGCCCTCTTTCTCGGGCTGTAGGCCAGCGAACCTCGTCTAGGTCGGTGTATCTTTGCCATTTAATCCTCCAAACGCGCCAGGTTGAGGGTGGCCAGCATAGCAACTACCGCCTCTTCCACCCGAACTGTCTCTGTACCCTGATGCGGAATGGTGTTGATCATCTCATACCTGCCAATTGCTTCTTTACTCAAGAACGCATCTACGCCTCGTGCGGGTGAGCCGAATACCACCGCAAGATCGCGCTTCTGGCCTAATTGTCCCATCTTCTGGAGGATCTCCGGCGTCAAAGCCTTTCCTTTCCTGGAGGCGAGCACCACAAAGGCATCTTTCTTCGATGCCAGAAAGCCTTCAAGGCTCTCCACTACCTCGGTCTCGTATCCCCAGTAATGAGGGATATCCTTCTGGTCCACAGGCTCAGCGGCGAGCGGGTTTTGCGAAAAGATTCTGACGTTTAGGCGCTGCCCCACCAGGTACCTGCCCACGGTGCGGAGGGGAATTGGGCGATCGATTCCGATTTCCACCCAGACGCCGCCATCAGATCCGACGCTTTCAACGACTGCTCCGACGCGAAACTCGCCGATCTTGAGCGATTCTGATTTTGAGTTTGTTGGATGATGAGGGGTGCGCAGCGGCGGCAGCATTCCCACGTGGCGAAGCTCTTCCCTTCGCGGGATGAGCATCCTTCGCAGGTACTGCGGCGTTTCCATATAGCGCAGCACCATGGCGATAAACCGGGAGTCGTTGAACTCAGGATCTTTAAAGATCACTATCCGGTTCATGCGGAAGACTGCTGCTGCCCGGGCGATCAGGCCAACCTTGAGCGTGTTGACACGCGAATCCCTGCTCTCCATGGTGAGAGAGGACGGGATAAGGATGGCTCTCTCGCGGCATCCGGTCATCAGATTTCCATCTTCAGAAGAGAGTAGATATATAAAAAGGTTTGGAGACGGGGTACTGTTGCGGGACGGGGTGTTTGCACCACCACGTTCGAACAGGGGATTAGTTGATGATTAACTCTTAAGATGCGTTACTGGGGATTTAAGAACAATTTAAGAATTATTTTAAGTATATCCAGAGGAACCGAAATGCAAAACAATTTGTATTCAAGTACCTATTGACCGAAGGATATTAAATGATTCGGCGACAAGAAACTATATCGCTATTTATAGCGGCGATAGCAATGCTAGTGATATTTCTACCCTTGCATTGGGGGTGGATTATCATGTCTGATCTTGGCTCCCTAATCTCTGCATTTCTCGTCGCTGGATCAATTTTGGCTTGGGGATTCAGGGATCGCATCGAAAAACTATTACAAAGTGCCAAACAAGTAAATCAAGAGAAAGAATTAAGCCTACTCATCAAGCCCTTGCATATCGCATTTGATAAATATAAGGATTGGACCCCAACTCATTGGGACATTAATATGATGATTTTTGGGGCCGTTGATGGGGGTGCCAAAGAAATGCTCAAATATAAAGGTCTTCCGTTGGCATTTTCTGTCATGTTCAAATTTGGGCCAAATGGTGAATATCTGAAATCGTTGGGGGCAGATAAAGTAGATTCCACAATTGGCATATTGCAACAACATGGCAACTTAGCACAACCACAATTGAGAGAAATTATAAAACAATATTTAGAAATAAGGCAACAAGGCGAAAAATCGGAGAAGAAATTTTGGAATGATCCTGATTTTATAAATATATATAACATCACCAGTCAAATGGACACTCTCGTAAAAAGCGATACAATGAGTTGATGTGGGAGAGTTGACGTACTCTTAACCCTTCTATCAATCAACTCCAACCACTTATTTTCTCTATCAATCCCGATTCCAGCCGCCCCTGCCCACGCGTGCAAGCGGGCCCGCCGGGCGTGCGGGAAGGCGACCTGCACAGCCAAGCCAGGCTCTCGACCAGGAGGCTCAGTGTTTTTTACACGCTCACTTCAACAGAGGCAGCTATCGTGGTTGGCTTGGGTATACTGAGGCGTTCGGCCTTCAGCCCTTCCAGGTGAAACTCCACTGCCTCCTTCATCAGCTCTAGCGTCTCCTCTTTCGTCTTGCCAGTCGCTATGACGCCCGGCAAATCCGGGCAGTAGGCTGCATAATTATTTTCGGCTTTTTCGATGATGATCAGATACTCAGTCATCTTTTCCAACCTCTTTAAGGCAGCTCTGTTTCATTATGCTGTTCAAGGTACCGCTCGGCACGTCATCATCTAGCTTCCCTGAGATCGTCACAAGCCCCTTCTTGAAATGATGCTTGTACTGCCTGTGACTGCCTCGCGTTCTATCGAGGAACCATCCATCATCTTCGACCATCTTAATGACTGCTCGGACCTTCAAACGGCCGCCTCATCCAAATATTTAGCAACTTTCATAAGCCTTGTGAGATATATCAGGCTTCCGCAAGAACAATTCAAGAAGACGAACAGATCGCTCCAAGAGTATCGGCCTGCCCAATCGATTCGGTCCGCGCCGGGATCGCGGGCGGCAAGCATTTCGCCCCAGTGGGACAAGACGCATCCCTACAAGAGCCTGCCCAAATCCATCCGCCCCTCCCCCACGCATGCGCAAGCGGGCCCGCCCGGGCGTGCTGGCGTGCTCTGTGATCCACGTCCCTTCATGATCAATAGACAAGCTCTGCCGCGCTCAGAAGCGCATGAGCCCGATCCGGCAGGCGGGCGCAGCCCAGGGGAAGAGCCGTGCAGCCTGCGAAGGCCAAAGCCTGTGGGTCGGAGAGCTAGATTCAGCCGTCCATCTGAATCGCCTTCCATCCGTTATGCGACAGGAGGCAGCGCAGGATTAAATACATCAAATGATCTGTATTAAT
>CAZPUO010000091.1:2771-9673 GCA_964589745.1 uncultured Methanotrichaceae archaeon | reverse complement strand
CTCTAAGCATCCTCGTAGCTGAAGACAACCCTTCCAACCAGAGGGTTCTCATGGAGATGCTAAGAAGGATAGGCTATCGGCCCGATGTTGCAGCAGATGGAAAGGAAGTTCTCCAGGCTCTGGAGCGTCGGCCTTACGATCTGATACTTATGGATGTCAGGATGCCCGAGATGGATGGAATCACGGCCACGAAAGAGATACGCAAGCTCTGGCCCGAAAACGGACCAAAGATAGTGGCCATCACCGCGTATGCATTGGATGGTGAGCGGCAGATGTGTCTTGAAGCCGGCATGGACGACCATATCGGCAAGCCGGTACAGAAAAAGGATTTGCAAAACCTGCTGAAAAATATTTACCATCTGCGGAAAGATTTGCCTGAGGCATCTGCGTCTTGATCCTCGCCTTGAATATCTTCAATTTGGCTTTTGATCGAGGAATCACGTAGGTCGAAGCTTCATTCGGGTCTTGATCTCATCCACGCTGATCTCCACCTTCTGCAGCCTTCCATCAAAGCGGTCCCTCAGGTCGGATCGCAGGCCCTTCACCTCGGAGACAAGGTCTATCCTGGCCAAATCGAGCTTGTCCACCATCTCCACCTGGGCCTTAACGATCCTATCAAGGGTGCAAGAAACTGTGTCCAGTTTGGAATCGATGCTCCCGAGCTTGGCATCCATACTGCTCAGCCGGGAGTTGGTCTCTTTGAAGCCGTCCTTCACCACCGTGATAAGCTCCTTCAGAAACAATGTGGCGGTATCCAGTCGCGAATCTGTCTCCCTCTCGCCCGCGATCTTGTAGAATTCGTCCCAGGCCCCTTTTGCTTCTGAGAGTCCTGCCCTCACCTCCAGAACTTTGATGAGGGCGTCCTCGAATTGGATAGCCTTCAAGAACCTCTCCAGATCAGCAAGATCCCCCTCGGCTACTATCAGCACGCTGCCATCAGGCAGGTTCTTCACGAAACCCGTGAGGTCCAGCGTCTTGGCCATGGTCACTACCCTGGATCTGTAACCAACATGCTGAACCCTTCCCGATACCAGAGCTGTCAGTCGCCGCATCTCTTCAAATTGGGATCTCTTTGAATATAAGTCTGTTCTCCCCCTAATTCGAAAAGGTTCTTCGAAGATGAAACTCTCCTTCAAACCATTCCCAGATACACCGGCAGCGCCACCAGAATTGTAGGAACAGCCACCGCCGCCCAGACTGTCCTGCTGCTGTCGAATATCTTCTTTCCATCCAGCGGGCCGAAGGGCAGCAAGTTGAAGGCCGCCAGGGTCAGGTTGATGAAGAGAGCGAAGCCAGCCGCTCCGGCCCAGAGGCTTCCGCCTGCGCCGCTTGTCAGCAGCAAGAAAAATATCACTGCCAATATGATGTTGGTCAATGGCCCGGCCAGGGAGATCCAAAGCTCTTCCCTCTTCGCCTGTCGTTTCAGCTCCTCTTGGCCGATTTGGTCCTGCGAATAGAACTCCTGAGGAGCCGATGCCTTTTGTATCATTACCGCTCCCGGTGCTGCGAAGATGAATCCGGCAAAGGCCATGAGGACGATGAGTATCAGGCCCAAGCGGTTGGCCCTGTACTCGGCCCAGTAGCCGAACCTCTGGGCCATGAACTTGTGTGCCAGCTCATGCAGCAGAAATCCTGTGCCTACGCCAACAGCAGATATCAGAAATACTTCGACGCCGGGCAGTCTTCTCTCTCCTAGCATGGAAAAGGCGATGACCAGCGCTACCAGCGACAGAAACAGGTCTTTCAGCTCAGCCGGACTGATGCGGCCTGCATAGCTCATAGGTTGTGATTGCATGGGTTAGCTATATCTTTTTGTTGATGCAACGGGCTGGGGGAAAACGGAGCTGCAAGAGTTCAAACTGTTCATAGAATATATGAATCTTTACCACTGCCTCTTAAATAGCTTTATAGTTCCTCTGCCTCTTGTTCATCTTGTCCCGCAGTGCGGGGCGGACAATTTTCCCGTGGAGGCCCTGTCCCTCCAAAGGTTTCCTACATCCACCTCGGCCCATCCCGCAAGCGAAATCCTCCTCGCTCAGCATGGTGCCGGGAAGGATATTTCGAAAATGGTTGAGGCTGATGATCAAGAAAATCCGAGGTATCTATTTTTGAATTGCACAAATTTTACAGAAATTTTCCGCAAAATCCCAGCAATCGACTGATAATCTAAACGGTAATTGATTAACAATCAACTGACAATTAGCTAACAATAGCATTCTGTCTACCGCCACGAGATGGCTGAAGAGGAGTATCGAGTCTTTTTTGCTCAGTTCCTCATCAGCTCTAATCTTCGGACATCATGCATGGGCCTTGGCCTGCGAGGCAGCCCCGCTGGGCCTGCTCTTGCGGTGCCTGATAACGTGGCGCGAGCGTTTTCCGGGCATCTCTTCGATCTTGACCCACTCGCCCGTCTCGTCGTCCTTCGTGTATTGCTCTTTCACGGCCGACCAGGCAGCTTCGTGAGATGCCTTCTCGCGCGCTGCTTCATCTGCTAGATCATATTCCTCCCAGAAGCTATTGTAGGCCTTCATGTAAATGGCCTTGGCACGACTGGGCAGGTTTCTCACACTCTTGGGCAGCTCGCTTATGCTCTCATATGGCATCAAAACACCTCCTGTCAATGTTTGAGCACTGGTAACCTACATATTATGAATATCCTGGTTAAAAGGTTTTGGGGTCCCTGCCGTAAGCATCACAGCTATCTTTTATGTCCACTGATGCATCCATTAACGGCATTGTTGCCTCCGTTTTCTCAGCTCCCTATAGCAAATCTTTTAGAAATCATCCAAAAAGTCAACTGGGAAAAAAAATTAAAAATGCAGAACTTGCTTTTCCGGCATTGGCTGGTCACTGCGGAATGATCATCATTCCGGTCTTGCTCCAGAGCAGCTTGCCGTCGTCTCCCTTCAATGCCTCTACCGCACTGTCCTCGGATTCTCCAAGCCTGTAGACGATCAGGTCCCTTTTTCCATCACCAGTCAGATCGGGTCCAGGAACGGCGAAGGCCAGGGAGCCGCCAAAAGATTTCTGCCAGAGCAGCGATCCATTGGCACCCTGAATGACAGCAATTTCGTTGCCAGTGGTATTGTTGGCGGAGCTCGTCAGGTAGACTATCACCTCATCTTTTCCGTCTCCGGTCAGATCCGAAGTAGGAACTGCCAGGGCTAGGCCGGAGAAGGTTCTATTCCAGAGCGTCGAGCGGCTTTTGCCGTCGATGGCTTCGATGGCAGTGGTGATGTTCTGCCCGGATTCGTCCGGTTCATAGACTGCGGATATGCTGTCTTGCAGATGGTCTTCCGTGAAGTTGCCAGCCGGATATTCGATGGCAACGGCACCCGGAAAGATCTTTGTTGAGATCTCTGCGCCATTGGTTCCATTTATCAGGGCAATCTTGGTGGCAACGGTGTTGTTCAGGCTGTCAATGCCGAAGACGTGCATCAAGAATTCCGAGGCGTTGTCCGCCGTGGTGTCTTTGATGGGGTACGCAAGAGTGACGGACAGAATCTGGGGCATGCTCCAGATCGTTGTGCCATTGCCGCCGTCAAGGGCTGACACACTGCTGTAGGGGATGAGCTCTGTTCCAGCGAGAACTTCATCCACCATTATGTCCGTTCGGCCATCGCCATTGAGATCTCCTGCGGGGAGGGCATACGCCAGGGAATCAGGATAATCCTTCTCCCACAGAGTGCTGCCATCCCTTCCGCTCATGGCCGATATCTTCGAGGTTGTGGCATCGGTCGCTGGATCGCCGGTGATGTTTATAACCAGCAGGTCCGTAGAGTTGTCCAGGTACAAATCAGGGACCAAAAATGCCAGGCTGACGATCTCTGTGGTATTGGGCATTTGTGGATTGAGACCGGATTCGTAATTGTTAGCTGAAAGATTCATGAGCGCTTGGTCACTCATGCCTCCTGCCCATATACCTCCAACCGATGCGGATTCGTTATCCTGGGCTGTTCCAGCGGCCAGCAACAAAGACCAGGAGATCAGACAGAGCGCAATTATTTTTATGATTAGTCCCCCTTATCCTTTGTCAACCAAATCGGGATTCTAGGATATGAATCTTCGCCCTTTGGTGTTTGGGATACTTCCTCAAAATCAATAGTTTGAGGCCGGTTCATATCACATTTATACTAGGAACAGTTTGACGGGCAATAATCAATGGTTATAGAATGGAAAAATAACCGAGTCAACCTGATATGGCGAACGACCGCTTGGTTACTGATCTGTTAGACATCGGTCCCAAGTCAAGTTGTGAGCGATGTCAGATAAAGAACTAGAAGGCAAAAAGACTAGAGGCAACTAGAGGGCAAAAAAGGATCACGGATAGGAAAACGGGTCTTCCTGCCAGCTGAAAAGTATTGACCTGGAAAACGCCCCAGGCGGTCCCAGGTCGATGAAATTTTAGGTTGATGAATGGTCTACGAAATATAGCAAAATCCCAATTCTCAATATCCCATCATCTTCTCCTTAGCCTCAGCCAGCTTCTCCTTGGCAGCCTCCATGTCCGCAGCCATCTTCTCTTTGCTGGTCATAAGCTTGTCTTGCCTGGCCTCAGCTGCCGTGGTCTGTCCTGTCACCTGGCCGCCGGTCGCATTGTTGATCGCGGGAGTGTTCTCCACGTTGGCTTCGGCGGGAACGGCTGTGGTATCCGAGCAGTAGCCTGGCGAGAGGGGTGAGACGCCCTCTTTTGGGGTTATGCGCAAGTCACCTAAGAAGGCAACCATGAGATCATCGCTCATGATTCCGTCCATCAATATCAGTGCCGGAGTTTGGTTGGTGGGCTGATAGGCAACGAAGATCTGATTCGGGCTTGCCATCTGACCCCATAGGGCGGGACGGCCGCTGACGCTCAGCATCGAATCGCTGTAGTTTGCCTGCATAAAGGCCGGATCATAGCCTTCGAGCAAGGATTTCATTGCGGCAGGCTCCAGCTCCGTCTGGGGAGTCTGGCAGGGATATAGTAGATGCAGACTCACCCTGCTTCCGTTGAGGAGCATGGATGCCCTGACCTCTCTTCCGGCAGTGTAATTCGCTTCTGCTATAGTTTCCGGTTCCACCACCGTTTCGTTGGGCAAGCAGAAGTATAGCTCAGCATAGCTCTTCATATCTGCGCTTGTGCACGTGGCGTTACTTTCCTGGGCTGCAGCTGGCAATGGCGCCAGAAGGCATAGCAGCATGCAGATAAAAAGCAGTTTCAGTCTCAGAGGAACCGATCTGCAAGGCAAAATTGCAATAGTCATCCAATCCACCTCATGGAAGTTGAGACTCTTCGGTCGCCTCAACTTCAGTTTATTTGTTCGGCCGTATATCGCTTTAACTATAAAGCCGTTTTCCAAATTCGTTTTGCAGAGCGTTTCCTTAGACCGCCTGTTCTTCTGAAGCGGCGGCTTCGATACGATAATATATAAAGATGGGTCCCAGCTATATCACCAATCGAAACAGCGGCTTCCTGTGGAGGATATGCCTTGAGATTAACTTCGACGACGCTTTGTTTTGCGGTAGCCGTTCTGGTTTTATCCATGACGGCAGCGGCATCTGTAGTCATAAATGAGATGGAGCTGAACCCGCCCGAGGGGGGTATTGAGTGGGTTGAGCTTTACAACTCCGGAAATGATAGCGTAGATATAAGTGGTTGGACGGCCACCATAACCGACAATGGCTGGGTGGGCAAATTCCCGGCCGTGCCTGCAGGAACAATAATCCTGCCTAAAGGTTTCTTTGTCCTGAACGGTTCGCCTTCCTGGAATCATGAGAATGGAGGATTCGCTACCCTTTACACTGCTTCGGGAAAGAAGGTGGACGAAACGGCCACCAGAGAGGACACCCTCGGCAACGACTTTACCTACGGCAGGCATCCCGATGGGCATGATACCAACACGGATGGCGACTGGGGCCTCGGCTATGCCACCAAAGGTGCATCCAATGTGAGATGAGCGATAAAAGAGCAATTACTAAGTCTATTACTGTTACCGCTTCACCAGCACGAGACTCTAAGAAAGGTGGAAATCAAATGAATCTGGCATCAGGTGGTGCTTTTAAGGCGCTCTTGGCTGTCTTTGGGCTTGCAGCCGTCTGCGGCCTGGGCCTGGGAGACATAGTCATAAACGAGGCGGAGTTAAGCCCGCCCGACAACGGCATAGCATGGGTGGAGCTTTACAACACTGGAAATGATGCGGTTGATCTGACCGGCTGGCTGGTCGAGATCGAGGATAAGCCTTGGACGGGCCCCATCAGCCTGGGCGGCATCATCGAATCAGGGGGATTCTACGTGGCCGAGGGCCAGACCAGCTGGGTCACGAGCGGCAATGGAATGGTTTATCTTCTCAATAATGCGGGGGTCATCGTGGATAAGACGCCTCAGCTGAGCGATAAGGGGCAGAACGATTTCACCTACGGCAGGTTCCCGGATGGCAAAAGGACCGATACCAGAGCAGATTTCATGTTCATGATGGGCAGCAAAGGTCGATCCAACCGCATCTGAAGGCGGATCGAGATGTGTCATTTGATCTTTTTCTTGTACCTTCAACCTTTTTCCCGCTCATTCTCTGGCCGGAGATCCTCTTGGCTTCCATATCCCGTCTTTTGAAGAGTTGTTCTGCATAACCCCGTCATCAGCTGAGGGTCAGGGTGTAGGCTGTGTCCCTTTTGAAGCTTCTCGTGTGCTCGCTCTTGTTTATGATGTTCCCCTGGCCATCCCTCTGGGAGATGGTGATGGTGTGTGTCTCATCTCCCTCCAGGGCGAAGGTGGCGACGCCGTCCAATGCTCCATCGCTGGCATCGCTGCTGTAAAAGACACCATCCACGTAGACTTCGTAGCCCTTGAATCTTTTTGAGTCTATGGTAACTTTGGCCTTTCCCGGCAAAATTGTCTTCACGTCAACAGGGGAGCTGGCCTGCTC
>CAZPUO010000091.1:0-2671 GCA_964589745.1 uncultured Methanotrichaceae archaeon | reverse complement strand
TCTGATCCACAGCTCGCTCAAGCCCGGTCGAGATTTGTAATCGGTGAAGTTCATCTCTGAATCTCCCAGGTGGATCTTCGAGGGCTCGCTGCCGCTTATGTTGAAGGCTATCGGGGCAGAGAGAATCGTAGATTCAGATCCCCGGGTTTCCTGCGCTTCCGCTGGGCTCCACGGCTCCTCCGCCCAGGTCTGGTTTCCGGTGGGCGATGCCTGCACCAATATCGCAGGCAGGATCATGGCGAGGATGAGAACCGCAAGGATGAAATGCTTCATAAAATCCGATCTTTCTTCTTTGCTAAAGACTTTGTCGCAAAGAAAATAGAAAAAAGGCTTCTTGTGGTCTTCACATCGTTTCCAGGGCGGCTATGCCCAGGGTATCCAGGGTTATGCGCAGCGCATTTCTTGAGGCTCTGACCAGAGCCATTCTTGCAGCCTTCAGCTCTTCTGAAGCATCCAGCACCGGGCTGTAGCGATAGAAGAGGTTGAAGCACTCCGCCAGCTCGCGAGCATAAGTGGCCAGATGGTGGGGCTTCAGCTCCTGGGCAGCCCGATCCACGACCAGATCGAATTGGGCAATCTTTTTGATGAGTGCTACCTCGTTCTCGCCGGTGAGGAGATCCGCATCAAACTGCACCATCGCCTCGCCCTTGCGCAGGATGCTGCAGGCGCGGGCGTGGGAGTATTGGATGAAGGGCGCAGATAGCTTCTCGAAGTCCAGGGCCTGCTTCCAGTCGAAGGTGGTGGCTTTGTCCGCGGAAACCTTGACCACATCGTAGCGCACAGCGCCCGTAGCCACCTGCTTTGCCACTTCTCTCCGGAAGGCCTCGCTTTCCTCCGGCCGGCGGCTAGTCACCTCTTCGAAGGCCTGCTTCTCAACCTCATCCAATAGCTCATCGGCGGAGATGAACTTGCCTTTGCGAGTGCTCATGGAGCCCGTCGGCAGCGATACGAACTCGAAGATGACCACCTCCGGCTCGCGGATGCCCAAAAGCCGCAAGGTGGCGCAAAGCTGCCCGGATACGAGTTTATGGTCTGCGCCCAGGATATCCACGGCGCGATCGGAATTCTCTGCCTTCCAGCGGTGGTAAGCCAGGTCTCGGGTGATGTAAAGCGAGGTTCCATCGGCACGGCGGAGAACCATCTTCTTCTCAAAGCCAAAGGTGCCTAGGTCGAGCTGGAAGGCTCCGTCCTCCCATTCCGTCAGACCAGTCTTCTTCAGCAGACCAACTATCTCGGAAACGTCACCCTTCCGGACAAACTCCGACTCCCAATGATAGCTGTCATGGCGGATATTCATTCTGTGCAAGGTCTCTTCGATGCCGCCGACGGCGTATCTGACCGCACTTTGAATCTTGGCCGTCGTCTCCGGGTCACCTGCCTCATAGCGCTGTATGACCTGGTCAGCTTCCTTCCTGATATCGGGATTCGATTCCATGGCCTTGTTGGCGGCTATGTAGACCTTGGCGATGGCATGATCGGCCTTGGAGCCATCAAGCGAGAAGTGATCGCAGCCCACCACAACCATGGCCTCCTGCCTGCCCATATCGTTCACATAATACTGGGCGTCAACCGTGCAGCCAGCACGGCGCAGGATTCTCACCAGAGTGTCGCCGATAACAGAGTTGCGGATGTGGCCCACGTGCAGTGGTCCGTCAGGATTGGCCGAGGTGTGCTCCACAATGACTTTCTGGCTCATCCTGCCTGCCCAGTGGTTATCCGCCAGCGCTTGCTCCAGGACGCGGTTCAGGAATGCCCGGTTCATGAAGAAGTTGAGGTAGGGACCCGCCAGCTCCACGCGGTCCACATATTTGTACTCCTGAGCCAATGCCTGGTGAATATCCCTGGCTATCAGGGCCGGGCTCTTCTTTTGCAGAGGAGCTAGCCGGAAGGAGACGGATGAGGCCAGGTCGGCGTGGGGGCTGATGTCCAGGCCCAGACTGTTTACTCCATCCTCCACCTTGAAACCGCAGCGCCCGAGGGCATCGCGAAGAAGCCTCTCCACCTCACTCATGAAATCGAGAAACATGGGAACACCAGTATGAACAGATCTCTACCCCTCAATTGGACAGGTCAATATAAGCATTGCGTGCAGCGCGCAAATCTCGTTCTTCTTTTATAGAAGCATTATATCGGACATTCTATCGGACTTCAAGAAAAGTATAATATCTTTGCATGTCCATTCCTGGATCGGGGAATTCTTAATGAAGCTGTTTGTAGCACTTCTGCTGATGCTGTTTTGCGCCCCAGCTCTGGCTGCCTCCCCTGAGGCAGTCGAGGCCACTACAGCCATAACTCTGCCCGTTGACTCCGTCACTATTTATCCTGACGGGCTGATGGCAGCAAAATGCATGGGAAGCCTGGATACAACCACAGGTGAGCACAAGTTCATGGTCGATATTCCAGAGGCCGCCGACCAGAGCTCTGTGCTTCTGACTGCCAGCAACTCGACCGTGGAGCGAGTGGTTTACGATGGAAATCCCATCTACACCCTGAATATATCATCTCCGGGATCTCAGAGTTTTGCTCTGAGCTACCTCATGTATCATGCAAGCTCATGGGAGCCGAGGTACGACCTTCACCTTAACAACGACTCCGTTCTAGTAAGGGCCAACGCCATCGTCACCAATCGCGGAGGAGAGGAATTAAAGAACGTGCGGCTCAAGCTGGTGGC
>CAZPUO010000090.1:0-9747 GCA_964589745.1 uncultured Methanotrichaceae archaeon | reverse complement strand
ATATGCTGGAGTTCATCGCCGTAGGCTTCAAGGCCGATCGGTTCAAGACCCTCATGTCTTCCCTGGGTATAATCATAGGCGTCATGGCCATAGTGGTGATGCTCTCTGTGGGCGAAGGATTATACTCCGGCGTATCCTCGCAATTCAGTACGCTCAACCTGGATGTGATTCGTGTGCTTCCTGGAAGTGCCCATTTTGGAGGACCAGGTGAGGGTCAGGCAAGCAGAAATCCCGCGGAGCCGGCCAAGTTCACGGATAAGGACATAAAGGTCCTGGAGAACGTGGTGGGCGTCAAGAACGTAGCACCAGAGACATCGGCCAGCGTTGTGGTTTCCTTCCGCGACAAGAATGCTTCGGCGAGCCTCACCGGTGTGGATCCCGACAAGGAGGAGGAGCTGAAGGGCAAAGTAGCGCAGGGCAGGTTTCTTTCAAGCTCCGATTATAAATCGATCGTAATCGGCAGCGGTGTTTCAGAGAATCTCTTCCGAATGAAGATCACTCCCGGAAACAAGATTCGATTGCACTATCAGGACCGCTTCATGGACTTCAAGGTGGTGGGAGTGCTCTCGGAGCAGCAGCAAACCGCGTTCTCTGGCCCCGGAGGCAGCCAGGATAACCAGATGTACATCACTCATAAGGCTATGAAAGAGCTGACGGGCCGCGATAATTACTACTACGGGTCGTTTCAGGTGACGGTCGAAGATCCGGAGCAGGTAGAGAATGTGATTGACAGGATCAAGAATGACCTCATGAGATATCATAAGGATGAAGCCTATGATGCCACCACGGCAAGGGATATGCTATCCTCGCTTATGAGCATTCTTTCCATGATCAAGTACGCGCTAGCGGGCATCGGAGCCATATCTCTGGTCGTGGGGGGCATCGGCATCGCCAATGTCATGATGCTCACTGTAAAGGAGAGGATAAGGGAGATAGGCGTCCTAAAAGCCTTGGGCGCAACCATGAGGGACATCAGAATGCAATACCTCCTCGAGGCAGGAGTATTGGGAGTTGTGAGCAGCATCATCGGGATCGCCCTGGGGGTGACCGTGTCCATTGCCATTGGATCGCTGGCAGGACTGCCATCGGCCATAACGCCTGCGTCCATACTGCTGGGGCTGCTCTTCGGTGTGCTCACCACCACCATCGCCGGAGTCTATCCTGCTAACAAGGCAGCAAAGCTCGATCCCATCGAGGCATTGCGGGCGGAATAACTCCTGATCAAGAGGCGGGATTCGGCAGGCGAGTGGTCCAAGATCTGACCCTGATAAACCTCTACCTTAAGGCGACATTTACCGATATCTGTAGCATCATCAAGGCAAGGAGTGCCTTCGGGAAAAGAGCGATGAAAGACGTAACTATCGATGCAGATCAATTCTTCTTTGTTATCGAAGATCATCCTCCGAGGATAGGCTCCTCCCCCTGCTGGTATAAAAACTGATATCTGTCGCAGTCACATTAACTTTAATAAAGCAAACCACAAAGGCTGCAACTATGAAACTAGCAATGATCTTGGTTGCGCTGATGCTTACAGGAGTTGCATCAGCAGAACGTGAGTATGCGAAAGTCAATGAATTCAATGTCTCCTTTGAGTTAAACAAGACTCACGACGTCGTTATTGATGCGGGAAACAGCATTAATGGATCTTTGGCAATTCGCACATTTGAAGGAACTTTAACCATTAGCCTTATTCAGTACCCCAAACCGCATTCCGTAAATTCAACGTGGCTGCGAGATGGTTTGATCGGATTGTCAAATATGGGTGCCCCGGCAGAAGCTGTGGAAATTGATAAAAGCCAGAGCATTTTCATAATCTCCATGAGCAGAGATACTGGGAGGCCAGTATATGGGGCTCTTTATTATCCTGATCTGAACGCAGGAAAAGCAAGTAGATTCATATCAATCTCCAGCACATTGCCTTTCTATACGACGGCTGATCTGCTAAGAACAATACAAGTAGCGGTCTAAGAGATCGCCTCTTTTTCCGCTTACCGTATCGTCTCCAGGAGACTTAATCAGGATATTGAGGTCATACGGGATGCTAGGGACAGGCGCAATCGAATATCTCTCTTGCATTTATTCCAAAACCCTTCTGGCCAGAGGGGAAAATGTCAGCCCAGCCTGAAGAGCAACAAGGTAGCCAATAATCGATCAAGGTGCAGTTCTGAAAGTCCGATTTCATGTGTATGTGCCTTGTGATATCATAAATCCCGTAATATCTCTCTTCGCCCTCGCTCAGGGCCGGATAGACGCCAGGCTTGATTTTATAGCTGGAACCTGTCTGTCTGTATTTCAGAGTAGCAATACCGGTGGTGTTAGCCGCAATTCTATAGTCCATTTCCTTCAGCGGCATGAAGTCAGCCGACAGGATAGCGTCATTGGTGGCCAGCACTGTAGCCATCATTTTTTTCAGCAGCAGGCCAATATTTGTCTCCTTGGATAACTCCTTGTTGTATAAGAGGTCGCTGCCAGCAAAGTCCAAATTATTTCCAGCAAACTCCCGATCGTTTATCTCCCTGCCGGAATATTCTAAGATCTTGCTAGATTTAAGAATCACCGGCCATTCCTCGAAATACTCGATGGTATAGACTGGGCTACCTGCAGGTTTGTTAAGGTCCAAGTAAACTGAATTGGTGGTGTCTGCTCGCAAGCTCATCAGCCCCTCTGAGCTGTAGGTGCCCTGGAAGGCTGAGGTTCGGTCGCGAAGGCGGACATCGTTCACGTTTATCTCCTGATAACCGGAGTAGTAAGGGCTTAAGGTTCTGCTGTGATAGTTGATAGGTGATATTGTCCCCTGGACGGACTGGGAATAGTCAAAGTTTAAGCTCTCGCTCTGGCGGTAGATGGACCAGGAGGAGGAGTTCGTGCTAACCTTTGATGACCAGGAGGCTGCGCTGGCGCTGGAGATTAGTGCTAAAACCAACGCGATGTAAGCTATTTCGTGCATTAGAGTCCTCGAAGGCGAATCATTAACTATAAGTCTTCAAATCCGAGTTTAATGAATATTCTTTGCCGCCCTGAATAGCAGCAAAATAATCATTTGGAAATCGAAGGGGATAGGCATATGGTGTGTTTACTCCATATGCTTCCAATGCCTCATCTGTTGCATCGACGCAATCATTACTCAGTCTGAGCCAATACTTATCGCCAATATATTTTGCATCATTGAAATAAGCAGTAACAGGATCGTTGATTCCTGGAACTATGGGCCATTTTATTATAAAAGGTGGAGCCATTTCTCCATTAAAAAGGCCTGGAACCAGGAGAGACGCCGGATGAGTAGCAGAAAACCAGAATCCGCGGTTTTTGAAATCATCTATCACGAGATTTGCATGTTCAGGATCAGGATCATCGTTTAGTTTGATAACCTTAATTTTATCGTACGCATCGCCTGGCCTCGTGTCGACGGGTCTCGGTTCTCTCGTTTGTACTTTGCCTTTGACCATGTTGACGCGATCATCCTTTTCTGATGAGGATAGTAGAAGTTCAACCTCATACCAAGTTAAGTCGTGTGCACTCCATCCGCGATTATCTCCGCCAGGACATATCGATGCACCAAATAATTCCTCTAAGTTGCTCCATTGAGGCCCACCTTGAAGCGATCCGATTGTCCATGTACCATCATCATTCCAAATGCCAACTCCTATATGGCCAGGATTAATAGGCCCGACTTGTAAAGCATTTGACTGAATAGCCGCAAGGGCTAACCCTTTTGATTCCTGTTTATTGGTAATTACAGGTTCCCGATTTGATTCAGCTTTGATTCCAATACTAGCGGATAGTTTATTAGCCTGCAAGATGCCGGGCTTATAGAATCCGTCCTCAATAGCTGGAATACAATCATTTATGTTATCGGCTTTTGCTTTAACGGATATTGAAGTTCCAACAGCGTTTATATTCGCTGAAGATGTAGCTTTTCCCGTCATTGACTCAGATGTATCATAGTAGAGAAAAATATTCGCTTTTCTATTCCAATCATAGGTATCAACCTTCGTGTAGACATCTGCGCTTCCTCCTCCCACGTTATCAAGAGCTTGGGTCCCGACCTCTATAGTGGTACCCTCTGCATAGTTAATGCGTTGAGACGATTTAGCCCCAACCAACCAAGGAGCTAATGTACTTTTTAAAGTACTAGAATAATCATAAACTTCACTGCTACCACTATCAACCTGCATATGCGAAGATGCTAATCTATCAACTCCAAAACCATCTGCGCTGTATTTTGTGGCACTTCCACTGAAGCAGATGTTATTTCCGGTTACAATGTTGCTGTATTGAGACGAAGTCGCGCTATACGAATCCGGTACCCATTCAGCTTCTTTATTTGCAGTGGCTGAGGCACGATATCCATTTATGACAGCATTATCCCAAGCGTTAGTACTCACCCCGCTGTCTATGATGTGGCGTCCATTCTCGATATGTGACGCCCATGAATCAGCGAAAATCTGACTGCCAGATGCTGAATCAATGTGTTGAGATAAATCTACTTTATCCTTCATTGCATTCACAGTGCTTGAGTAGCCGGGCTCCGTAGTCTCTGGCAGGGAACTGATAGACCCATCCTGGGTCCGTACTGATCCTTTTACATCGTTGCCTTCTTGGTCTGAGCCTTCTTGAGAAAAACTGACTTGACTGCCAGATGCTGAATTGGCACGTTGAGTTAGCGACGTCTTACTTTCATCCAGTTGCGCGTCATTAGTGTAGCCTTCGATGCTTCCTTGCAAAACCTGATCATTAAAATTTACCTCTGCGCCATTTATGCCCTGCATAAAGGTCTGTGGCCTAATATAGATACTATTGCCCTCAGCTGCGGAGAATTCTTGAGATGTTTTAATTTTGCCATCTTGCTCTGTCGAGGTGTCAGAGTATCCTCTAAGGCTGCCACTATAAATGTTCGTCCACGTACCTGCACCCACAGCAGATTGTCCCGTAGCCCATTGGGACACTGATAAATCGGCTCCTGTTAAATCGTCGAAGCTCTGAGCTGCTGTTGAACTAATTTGATCCTCATTTATCGTATTCAAATATCCAGTAACAGAACCGCTATTATAAATGCTAAGCCCAGCACCAACACTCTTACCGGCATATAAGTCTCTAAAAGCAGACCCATCTAGGCTTGCACTCGTTCCATACGCAGAGTTGACATATTGGTATGCTTGATGTACATTTCCATTTATATTTGCGGAACTCGAATAGCCATTTATAGCACCATTTCGCACCTGAGTCATTGTGCTTACAGGAAATAAATCTAAATTAGCACTGATTAGATCACCGGACGCTTTTTCACTCGATTGAGATAGACCAACATTGGCTACCGTTGCGGACGCTTGACCGGAGAAACCCTTAACAAATCCTTCGCCAGAATATCCGCTCGCCCATACACCACCCATCGCAGCATCTCCCTTAGCATTAGATGCTTGCTGGTAGAAATATACCGCGGGACTATAAGGCGAATCCGAGATACCTGATGCAGAGTTCGCACTTTGAGCTACCACAAAATTTGTACCATCATAATAAGCTTTGTTGGAATACCCTTCGAGTGAACCATGGTTTACATTTACGCTTACCTCACTTCCCTCAGCCGCATATTGATTTTTTCCAGCTTGAGCACGTGCAAAAATGTAACCTGCATCCACTACGTTCAAGGTTTCTCGGTTATCGCGAGAAAAAATTGGTTTTTGATAATATTCATAATCACAGCTCTTGGCGTCAGTCACCTGAGTAATTATATTGACTTGGGAACCTGCAGGGCCAGTAACAATCCTATTATCATCCACATTGATGTTGCCGCCGCTCATTTTGTACGCTAGATTACTTCCTGTATAAGAATTTGCAGCCGCATTTAGTACTACAGGTGAAGAGGTTGGCGTATTAATTGTTGTTGTCGTTAAAGCGTTAACCTGGTCTTGAATCAGATTGACAAGTTGACGATATAATACCAATTGTGCTTCTATGTTAGCAAGTATTCGAACATCAACGCTACCTGTCTGTATGCTTTGGCTCGAATCGATTTTTCCAGAGGTTATCGCGACACCAAGAGTTGCTGAATCTCCTTCATTGGTGAGGCTCGTGCTTGTATCTACCAAATCTCCCGTAAGTGACAAATCCTGGCTAGCAGTGAGGGTCTGGGGTGTGAGAGTAGCACTCCCTTGTAGATTACCAGAAGCACCTTGTGCATCTAAGGTGAAACTCCCAGCATAACCGCCACTGCCTGAATATGACTGAGAGGCTTTAATATCCCCAGTTCCAGAAAGCGTTCTGGAATCAGTGATTCCAACCTGCCCAAAGCTTGCCACAGCTCCTTCCCCCGCAGATACATCGTCAGCTAGGTTGTAAATGCTGTCTAAGCTGACGGAACCGCTTCCATCCGCCGCAGAAAATGAGACTTCAAGCGAATAGACTCCTGGAAGCTGGAGCAGACACGCCAACAGTGCCAACAACCAGGATGAGCGCGACAGCTATTTCCCTCCTATTTTTGTTGAATGATTTTCAACAGTTAAATGTTTCGGATGATTCCTGTGTAAAAGGTAGTTTTCCTTTGCAAAAAAATGCTAGATTATCAAGCGATTAAAAGCTTAAGAACAAGCAGGCTTGGAGGCCATACTTATCCGAATGGGGAGCTGGTGCTATGGATCTCCGGGCCATCTGATCATAATGTTAACGTGTTTATGAAAGCTTGTTCTAACGCACCAAACCCATCATCCTCTTGATATCCTCTTCAGGAGTGCTGATCAGCCGGATATCGTACTTTTCCGCCAGGATCTTCAGCATCTCTTCATTTATCCAGGCAGGCACAATGGGCCCAAGGTAGATGCCCTTGATGCCCAGCGCCAGCAGCGACCATAAAATCGCCACCGCCTTCTGCTCCATCCAGCTTATGACCAGTGTCAAGGGAAGGTCGTTCACACCCACGCCGAACAGCTCAGCCAGAGCCTGGGCTACCTCCAGGGCCACGACGGCATCGTTGCATTGGCCGAGATCGATCAGGCGCGGTATGCCTTCTATCTCTCCCAGTTCCAGGTCGTTGAACCGGAACTTGCCGCAGGCCAGGGTGAGGACGACCGTATTCTTGGGGAGCTTCTGCACGAACTCGCGATAGTAATCGGACTTATGCAGAGGAGCGTCGCAGCCTCCCACCAGGAAGAATCGTTTGATCTTGCCTTCCTGGACAAGCTGCTTGATCTTGGCCGCGTGCGACAGCAGGACGGATGTGGAAAAACCTGTAGTCAGCTCGTACTCGCCCTTCTCCTCCGCCAGCTCGGGCAGGGAGCGGGCCTTCTCGATGACCTGGGAGTAATCGTAGCCTTCGATGTGCTTCACACCCGGAATGTAGACTGGTCCGGTGGCAAACATGCGGTCTTTGTACTCTTCTCTCGGAACAAGGAAGCAGTTCGAAGTGCCCAAAATTGCCATGGGATACTTGGCGAAGAGCTGCCTCTGGTCGAACCAGGCTTTGCCCAGATTTCCGCCTAGGTTCTTGTACTTCTTCAGGCCGGGATAGCCGTGAGCTGGCAGCATCTCGGAATGTGTGTACACGAAGACATCTGTGCCCTCCACCTGCCTGAGCAGCTTGTCCAGAGCGTGGAGATCGTGGCCGGTGACTAGGATTCCGTGGCCTTTCACAGTTCCGGTCTTCACTTTCGTGGGCTCTGGCTCGCCGAAGGTCTCGATGTGGGCCTTCTTGAGGAGCTGCATGGTTTTGATATTCATTTCTCCGGCCTTCACTGCCAGGTTCAGGAACTCCTGGGGATCGAAGTTGACGTTGGTGAGGGTGGAAAAGAACGCCTTCTCAATGAATGCGTCCACCTCTGGGTCGGTGTAGCCAAACTCCCGCGCGTGGTAGAGGTAGGCGCTGATTCCTTTGATGGCGAAGAGCAGGTTATCCTGCAGCCTGGCCACTGTTGCTTCCTTTCCACAAACGCCTTTCAGAGTGCAGCCCGTGCCCCCGGCGGTCTGGGAGCACTGGTAGCAGAACATATCGGGCTTCTCTTTGGCAGCCATTTTCAATGCCTCCATATCGATTTCAATATGAACAAGTTAATCTGATCTTAATTTCCTTAAGTATATCTGCAATTATTTCTTATAGCCACTAGCTTCAGGCACGTGCCATGGTAGCAGGATAAAGCTGCATTACATTCTTTTTCTGGGACGGCAATCCGTTCCGCTCCATGGTATATTAAAGATACCAAAGTATATAGCCTAGAACGTTTCCAGGAGTATACCATGCAGGAAGGATGCACGGTTAACCTGACGGTGAGATATATTGCCAGGAAATGGACACTGCTCATCCTCTTGGAGCTTTACAAGGGAAAGGAGCACAAGAGGCGCTTTTCCGAGCTGAAGAGCAGCTTATGTGGCATCACCCAGAAGGTGCTCTCGGTGCGGCTGAGGGAGCTGGAGAAGGAAGGGCTCGTCGAGAACCGGGTGGACGCCACATCCTTCCCTGTGAAGAGCGAGTATATCCTGACAGAGAGCGGCCTGGAGATCATCAACATCATCAAGGAGATGAAACGGTGGGCTCTGAAATGGAAGATCACAAACATCGAGTGCAGCTGCCAGGATTGCAGCGAATGTGTCTTGTGAGATGTTCTCCAAAAAATGCTTATCCGGCCGCTAGGGCGGAACTCCAACCTTCACTGCCTGAGAATTCCTGGTATATTTTTGTACCATTTCGAGTACATCAACCCATGCCTCAATAGGAGGAGAGTAAAGGCTACGCTCGCTGGCTACTGAAGCGCCGACCCTTCAGAGAGGCGATCCTGAGAACAGGCCAAGCGCAGCGAAAAAGACTTTCGTGCCGCCAGGCTGACTAAGCATTGGGCTTTCATTCTCATAGCCTGATCTTGATCCTGATTTCCAATTCTCGTCTAGCTCTATCATCGATCTCCCAGATCTGGAGCGATTCCCAACTGCTGCATCAGCCCGAGCAAATTGGCCTCGCCCCACAGCTCGGCAATCTTACCGTCTTCGATGCGAAAGATCTCTATGCCTGTCATGATGATGAGCTTTCCCGTCGGCGGCAGGCCCATGAATGCGCCGTTGTGAATTCCGCGAGCCGTGAAGCGCGCAGCTACCCGGTCTTCCTCCGCTACCATATCCTCCACAGTTACATTGAGGTGCTCGAAGGCGGCCCGGCAGGCGGTGACAACATCGCTAATTCCCTGAATGCCCGGCGCTGCGGGCAAAGGCACATGCAGGACGAAATCCGGTGCTAGAAGCTCCCTGGCGACGCTCAGGTTCCCCGAAGAAGGCCCAAGATCAAAAAAGCGGCGAACGATTTCCTTGTTCTCTTCAATGGACATCGATATTTCCTCCACCGAATTTGATATTACCACTTCGATTCACAATAGCTTCGTGGCCTCTTTCGGCTTAGGCGTCTTTACGACGAGGATGCGGAGAATGCTGCCGCTCTCGTTCATCCAGCGATGGGGAATCTTTGCCGGGCTCTCGATGAGGGTATCAGGCCCAACCTCAGCTCGCTCCTCGCCGATCTCGACTATTCCCCGGCCCTCCAGCACGTAGAAGACCACATCCACGGGAGTGATGTGCTTTTTCAGGGCCTCGCCCGGTTGCAAGGTGATGTGCACCACCTGAGCGCTATCCGTGTCGCTGATGTTTCTCACGTCTACACCATGCGGATTTGGTTTACCCCGCACATTTTTTACCTCGATGACTTTCATCTCAAGCCCTCAATTTATAGTTAGGAACCTAACTTTTTATACCAAACATCTCCCCCAAGAAAACGTT
>CAZPUO010000089.1:0-9766 GCA_964589745.1 uncultured Methanotrichaceae archaeon | reverse complement strand
CCTGGAGTCTTCGTGGCCTTCGAGGAGAGTGCCGAGGAGCTGACCAAGAACTTCGCCTCCCTGGGAATCGACCTGCAAGACCTCACAGCCAGAAAAAAGATCCTTATCGATTACATTTACATCGATAGCTCCGAGATTGAGGAGACAGGGGAATACGACCTGGAAGGGCTCTTCATCCGCCTGGGATCTGCCATCGACTCCATAGGAGCTAAGCGCGTGGTTCTGGATACCATTGAGGTTCTGTTCTCAGGGTTCAAGAATTATGCCATTCTGCGTTCAGAGCTTAGAAGGCTCTTCAGATGGCTGAAGTCCAAAGGAGTAACTGCCATAGTGACCGGCGAACGGGGCAATGATACACTGACACGCTTCGGCCTGGAGAAATATGTCGCCGACTGCGTTATCCTCCTAGACAACCGCATGCAGGATCAGATCGCAACCCGAAGGATGCGCATCGTCAAGTACCGTGGCTCCAGGCACGGCACGAACGAGTATCCATTCCTCATAGAAGAAGACGGCATCTCCGTTCTGCCCATCACATCCCTCGGGCTGGAGCATATCGCTTCCATGGAGAGGATATCTTCAGGAATCGACCGGCTCGACAACATGCTGGGAGGTGAAGGTTACTTCCGAGGAAGCAGCATCCTGGTCTCCGGAACCGCAGGCACTGGCAAGACCAGCCTTGCGGCTCATTTTGTCGATGCCGCATGCCGCCGGGGCGAGCGCTGCCTCTACTTCGCCTTCGAGGAGTCACCCAGCCAGATCAGCCGCAACATGAGTTCTATTGGCATCGACTTTAATTCAGGTATGAATACAGGGCTCCTGCAAATCCACTCCTCAAGGCCGATGACTAATGGCCTTGAGATGCATCTGATGGACATGCGAAAGATCATCGATAAATTCCAGCCCAAAGTGGTGATCATCGATCCTATCTCGAACCTGACGAACGTCGGAACTGAAATCGATGTGAAGTTCATGCTGACAAGGCTTATCGATTACCTCAAGACCAATGGCACAACCACGCTCAGTACCAGCCTGACAGACGGTGAGGAGGATATGCAGGCCGGCCAGGGCATCTCTTCTCTGATGGATACCTGGATCAAGCTGCGCATGTTTGAGGAAGGCAATGAACGCAACCGTGGTGTATCCATAGTGAAGTCTCGCGGCATGGCTCACTCCAACCAGATCCGTGAGTTCCTGATCACAAACCATGGTGTGAAACTTATGGACGTTTATCTGGGCCAGACAGGGAGGCTTCTTATGGGTACCTCCAGGGCGGCCCAAGAAGCCAAGGAGAAGGCTGATGCCCTCGCTTCGCAGCAGGAGAACGCGCGCAGAAAGCGCGAGCTGGAAAACAGGTTGAGATCGCTGGATGCACAGATAGTTGCGCTGCGCTCAGAGTTCGATTCGGAAGAAACAGAGCTGAACAAGATACTTAGGGAGGAAGAACTCAGGCACGATGCCGCAGACGAGAGCCGCATGGACATGGCGCGCTTGAGAAAGGCCGATAACCTCACTGAAGGAAGCTGAGGGGATCGCATGGAAGAAGAAGGAGAAACAGTTCAGCCAGGCATGGGGCCAGAGCCTGGAGAGAAGGTCTACATACTGAGGCTCTATGTGGCAGGCCAGACCAGGAAAAGCCTGGCGGCCTTTGCCAACCTCAAGAAGATCTGCGAGGAACACCTGGCAGGCAGATATAAAATTGAGGTAATAGACCTTCTGGAGAGACCTCAGCTTGCCAAGGGGGACCAGATCCTGGCCATCCCCACGCTGGTGAGAAAGCTGCCCCCGCCTCTAAAGAAGATCATCGGCGACCTATCCAACACCGAGAAGGTGCTGGTGGGCCTCGATATACGATCGGCAGAACAGGTCGATTGATCCAAAAAACGAGGGTTTCCCATGGACGATCAGAAAGACACGACCCGGGAGTTTGAGGAAGCACTCAAGCGGCTGAGCCAGGAAAAGTATGTCTTGCGTCTATTCGTAGCGGGTATGAGCCCGAAGTCCATTCAAGCTATTGAGAACATCAAGCGCATATGCGAGACGTACCTGGCTGGAAGATATCAGCTTGAAGTGATCGATGTCTACCAGCAGCCGATCCTGGCCAAAGACGGGCAGATTGTGGCAGCACCTACGCTCGTCAAAGAGCTTCCTCCGCCTTTGCGAAAACTGGTTGGGAGCATGTCGGATACTGAGCGAGTTCTTGTAGGAATGGATCTGCACATCGGTACGACAGGAACCATCGATCCCTCGCCAGAAGTGAAACCGCATAAACCGAAGGATGATGAGCAGCATCATGACTGAGTCTTACGAGGCGCTCTTAGCCGAGAACGAAGGGTTGCGCAGATCTCTGGATGAATCTCAAGAGATTTTACGGGCCATAAGCCGCGGTGAAGTTGATGCCCTGGTCCTCTCCAGGCCGGAAGGTCCGCAGGTCTTCACTCTCGAAGGAGCGGATCGAGCCTACCGCGTCCTCATTGAGGCCATGAATGATGGCGCAGTCACCATGACATCAGACGGGACTATTCTCTATGGCAACTGCCGTTTTGCAGAGATGGTGAAGTCTCCGCTGGAAAAAGTGATAGGCTCATCTTTCTACCGTTTTATCCCACAGTCTGACCAGACAGCATTCACGGTTCTTCAGCAGGTTCGTGGTAGGGAGGAGCTGACCCTCAGGGCTGAGGATGAAAGCATTTTGCCGGTGTACATTTCCATTAATTCCCTGGAGCTTTCGGAATGCCAGGAAGCATTTTGCGTTGTCGTCACCGACCTGACAGAGCAGAAGCGCAAAGAAGAGATTGTTGCTGCCGAGAAGCTGGCGCGTTCCATCATCGAGCAGGCAACTGAAGCAGTAATAGTCTGCGATGAGAAAGGAAAAATCATCCGTTTCAGCAATGCTGCATCCAGGATCTTGGGCTGCAATCCATCGCTTCAGAGTTTTGAGGACTTATTCGACCTGCAGCTCCCGATTGGCAATAAGCTATTTCCCGTTTCAGCGGCTCTGCGAGGCGAAATTCTTCTGCAAAGCGAGGCAAGTTTTGAGCGAAGCGACGGCACGCTGTTTCACCTCCTCCTGAACGCAGGACCTCTGAAGAGTGCAAGTGGCAAGATCGTAGGCTGTGTGGTTACGCTAACGGATATCACAGAGCGCAAGAGGTCGGAAACCGCGCTGAAGGAATCAAATGAAGAGTTGGAAGCCACCACCGAGAAATTGCGCCAACAAAATGATGAACTCACGAGTGCTCAATCGGCGCTGAAGGAGAGTGAATGCCGGGAGCGTGAAAGGGCCGAGGAACTAGCGACGCTCCTCGATGCGACACCGATGCCTGTCTTTATTGTCCATGACACGGATAGCACCCACATCACCGGTAATCGTGCAGCGGACGATCTCCTGCGAAATCCCTATGGCTCGGAAACCTCCCTGAGCGCGCCCGTTGCAACCAAACCTAGCAATTTCAAGGCGGTCAAAGACGGACGGGAACTTAGCACCGATGAACTGCCCGCCCAACGGGCCGCTCGTGGCTTAAAGGTGAAGGACTTCGAGTTCAGCCTCGTCTTTGATGATGGCATGATTCGCCACGTGGTGGGTTACGGCGTGCCCCTGCGGGATGATCAAGGGCAGCCGCGTGGCGCTATCCACGTCCTGGTTGATATCACAGAGCGCAAGCAGGCCGAGGAGGAGCTGAGAAAGGCGCGAAATGATCTGGAGCAAAAAGTCCAGCAGAGGACCACTGAACTCCAGAATGCAAAGGAAGAGATGGAGATAGCGAACGAAGAACTTAAGATGGAGCTGGAGTCGCACCGGAAGCTTGAAGCGGATCTTGTCAAGGCGAAAGACGCTGCAGAAGAAGCGGCCGAGGCCAAGGCAGCCTTTCTGGCAAACATGTCCCACGAACTCCGGACACCCATGAATGCGGTGATCGGCTACACCAGCCTTCTCCTGGATGAATCCTTGACTCTCGAGCAGAAAGAGTACATCGAAGGCATCAGGAATGGTGGCGAGGCTCTTCTAAACCTTGTCAGTGCCATCCTGGACTTTTCGAGAGCGGAAAAGGATAAGTTAGAGCTGGAGCACATGCCGCTCAGCCTCAGGCAATGCGTCGAGGAAGCCCTGGATATGGTAGCGGTCCAGGCCAGCGAGAAGGGCTTGAACCTCTCATACACCATCAACTATGGCACGCCAGATACCTTCATCGGAGACCATGGCAGGCTCAGGCAGATCCTCATCAACCTACTCAGCAACGCCGTCAAGTTCACCGATGAAGGGGTGGTCTCAGTATCCGTCTCTTTCAAAGCCATTGAAGACAACAAACGTCAGCTCCTTTTTTCCGTCAAGGATACTGGCATCGGCGTATCCCAGGATAAATTGGACAAGATGTTCGAACCGTTTACACAGTTGGAACGCATCCTAAGCCGCAAGCGTGAAGGCGTCGGCCTGGGCCTGGCCATAAGCAAGAGGCTTGTAGAACTCATGGGTGGAACGATTTGGGCCGAGAGCCTTCCGGGTCAGGGCTCGACCTTCCATTTCACCATTCAGGCCGAGGCCATCCCCGGCAAGCAATTGGATCTGGGAGCAAAGAAAGAAGAAGCGCTCGTCCAGAGTCTCTCGGGACTGAAACCCATGCACATACTTGTGGCCGAAGATAATCCTTCGAACCAGAAGGTGCTCGTGACGATGCTGAAGCGGATGGGCTACAGGCCCGATGCCGTGGCGGATGGAAAGGAAGTTCTACAGGCCCTCGAACGTCAGCCTTACGACCTGGTGCTCATGGATGTAAGGATGCCGGAAATGGATGGCATCACTGCAACTGAGGTGATACGAAAGCTTCAGCCCGAAGAAGGACCTAAAATTGTTGCCATCACGGCTTATGCCCTCGAGGGCGACCGAGAGAAATGCCTTGAAGCCGGTATGAACGGTTACATTGCAAAGCCAGTGCAGATGAGAGAGCTTGCCGAGATCCTGAAGAGGTGCAGCCAAAGGCTCGATAGGTAAATTATCCAGAATAGACCTGGATGCGGCCAAATTGAGGTGGTACAGAACAAGAACGGCGTTACCCTGGACGACTTCTTCGGCAACGAATGATTCAGGCTTCAGAATGCGCTTAAAGAAACAGGAAACCCATGTTTTCATCCTTGACGCACAGGGTTGTACCCTTTGCAGGCCGTATTTGTAATTTGAATTGCCTACCAAGATGAAGAAAAGATGAAAATAAACCAGGGCGAGGTACAATCAAACTTTGCAACTATTATGAGGGCTCGAGGTCATGATCGCTGATACATGACCCCTTATCTAATCTACTGTTCCGAAGGTTGTTCACTGACCTCACACCAGTGCTTGCCCCTGGGCGATGCCTGCCTCATTATTTCCTCTCTCTCCGCATTCAGTAGTCCATCGAGCCAGTCGGTGAGTTTCTTGCCTGGATTACGCTTGGTCCAGTATGCCTCTAGTCTCACATGTGCATCGCACCTGTGGTTGAATGTCATGCCACGTTGGCAAATCGGGCCACTGCAAGGTCCATGGCCTTTTAGGTCGCACTCTGGAGAAATCATTTCAATATCCTGAATGCTCCTTGAGCTTATCTAGATTGCCCAAGTCCTCGTCGTCGCACTAATGGAACAAGCCTTGTTATCTGGGATCAGCCGAAAGTTCAAATCAGGGCTATTAAGGGATGGTTGTAGCATGTTTTGGTGCCGAGCCGCCCGTAGAGGGCAGCCCGCTTGCGGCTATCGCCAGTATGGGGCCCATGATAAATCCCGATCCCGCCAGCAGGGCCGTCGTACCTATAACCGCCAGGAGAACTCTCTGCAGTATTCCGGCTTCGCCCCGGGCCAGGCGGAGGCTGGCCACTCCCAGGAGAGCGTGGAAAACGGCTACGGCCAGAGAGATATAAACCTCAGGGCCAAAGGGCGCACGGGTGAGGCTGAAGACCATCTGCGTGAACACTGAAGCACTTGTGGCCAGGAAGAGAAACCCAGCCAGAGTACCAGCAAGGCGGAAGGCGGTGCGCTTGGAGGCGCGCCAGAAGATCAGAAGTCCGATGAACTCCGCTGCCAGGTAGGGGATGAGGATCACGCCCAGGCCCTGTCCCTCCCAGAGGTAAACTGATATGAGCCGTATGGGCATGGTTATCCTCTCGGAAAAGCTGAATTCCTCTCTGGTACCCACGGTCAGAGCGTAGTGGCCCGGCGTCGCTTTATCATATACAACCACGTAGTATCGGCCCGATTCCGGAGCAGTCGTGTCCAGCACTGCCATCTCAATATAGCTGCTGGGACCGAAGGGCTCGTAGGTGGCGTTTGAAGCGCTTTTTCCTGCAATTACCAGGATTCCGAAGTCTTTTGCGCCCTGTGGCAAAATCACATGCTCTGGCAGCTGGCCCGCTATCTTCACTCCGGGGCCCAGGAGCGCCATCTCAGGCTGAAAATCCTTCTCCCGAAGATCGGCGGACTTCAGGAGTGACAGGTAAATTCTCTCGCTCTTCTCCAGGTCGAAGCTGTAGTACTGGGTTGCTTTCGGTCCTAAAAAGCCATAGATTGCCCAGGACTTGCTAGGGTCGGAGACGTGCATGGCAGAAGAGATGTTCCCATTTCCCTCAGGGATGAGAGGAACATGGGACAGAGCAGCAGGAGCCAGCAGAAACAAGATCAGCAGTGCGAGAGACAGGCCAGCAGAAACCTTCACGGATTTCCATATCGTCTCAGAGTATTTAATATTTCGGGCTCTCCATTCCTCGTGTCCGCCTAGTAAGTAATGATTCCAATGCTCAAGCCCAAAAATGGTTAAGACCGGGCCTGGCGGATGACATAACGATAGAGCGAAAAGATTTATCTTTTTGACCAGTTACTCATTATTTAATCAGGAGTGGAGGTTAAAGATATGATTCGAATAAAAGAATGCTTGCTGAGTTTACTGTTCCTCACATTGCTCGGCTCGGGCCTGTGCATGGCCCAAAGCAATGAGACGGCAAATTACAGCGTGACGAATGCTGCAAATGACCTTGGCTTAAAGACCTTTTCCGCTGCCCTGGATAGCGCAGGGCTGGCGGATACCCTAGACAATCAGGGAGTGCTTCTATTCGGGAACGGGTCCTTTGCGGTCTTCGCTCCCAATGATGAGGCTTTTGCCAACGTAACGGGTCTTGATATCAACAGCGTAATGGAGAACAAGACAGATCTACGGCGAGTCTTAGGCTATCATGTGGTCTGGAACGACGGCCTCTTCAGCAATATCTCCGAGGTTTCATCCATTAAAACCATGGAAGGAGAAAACCTTACCATCAATAACGAGAAAGGGCTGAAGGTTAACGGGGCCGATGTGCTAGCGACCAAAGAATACGACAATGGCACCATCTACGTGATTGATGAAGTTCTGGTTCCCAAAAAGAATGCGGCTGCGGGCGCGGTGGAGACTGCCAATGACCTCGGGGCGAAGAAGTTTGCTTCCGCCATCAAGGCAGCCGGTTTCGCGGATCGGCTCAACGGCCAGGGTTTGCTGGGTATTGCATCTTTATCTGAAGGGCCTTTTACCATCTTCGCACCCAGTGATGCGGCTTTTGATGATGCCAAGACCGCTCTGGACGCCATCAATAAGAAAGAAGGCGGCATGAGAACTCTTCTCAGCTACCACATGGTTGATGCCAGTGCCCTGCAAAACAGGACAGACCTTGGTTCTATCAAGACCCTGGAGGGCGACTCGCTGGCCGTCGATGAAGGCGCAGGTCTCGTGGGAGGAGCCAGCATACTGAAGTCCGAGAGGTATGACAACGGCATCATCTATGTCATCGATCAGGTGCTAATACCGGTCAGGCTGAGCATGTAGAGCGAGACCACTTCCGGGACAGATAACAATCTCGGGACAGATCACAACAGGATCAAACCTCAGAAGCGTTCGATCCTTAATTCTATTTTTAAACGTAATACTGCGCAGCTTGCTGTGCTGGGATAAAGGGCATACGTATTCGACTTAGGATTGGATCTGTTAATCTGGTACTATCTTTATGCGTCGGCACCTTGCATGCCCCACTGCTTGCGGCGGGGTGTGTCGCCGCCGTTTGACTGGTACAAAAATAATTTAATGATGCCTCTGATCAACTCTTATTATTGATACTTGGTATAGAGTTCTGCCAATCCATATGATTTCTCCAATTCATTTACACGATCTGTTAATACTTTCTTATCTAAAGCTTCAGAATTTAGAGCCACATCTATTGCAGAAATGTATATTAAGCTCATGATTACATCGCTAACTCTATTTGGCATACTTTCTTTAGCCCAAAAATTAATCGGGTAGCCATCAGCGATTAGATTTATCGATTTTTCTGTACCTCTTATAACAAATTTAGTACCTGTTATATTACTATTATCTTGAAGTGGTTCTTTAGTGGAAGAAAGTGCTTTGAGTTCATTTAATCCAATTTCTCTTTGGTCTGAAGAAGCACTAACTAAATTCACATTGTGCTCCATAGATAATAATTCATTTCTACCAATTGAAGTTTCTCCTGTTGCGCCTACTATCAGGAATTTTCCCTGCATGCAATTTTCGAGATACTGACAAATTCGAAATGCTTCTTGTTGGGCTTCAAGTAATCTTGTTTTGTCCAAATCGAAAACAGTAACATTCATGCGAAGAGTATCCTTTAGCTGTCTTGCAATTTCCTTCCCGATAGCACCATATCCAATTAATAAAGCTTCCTTTGAATTAAAATTCACATTCGGAATTAATCCTTGAATATTCATAACAACTGCACGCGCAACATTAGGTGGTTCGAATCTATTTTTTAATTCGGATTTCGCGATACTCAGTACTGGAAAAGCTAGATTCTTCACTCCGAGATCTTGTCGTTCTCCTTTTGTAGTTTGTTCAACAGCTCCTATTGTTTGAGATCTCAAAATATCGTAATCCGAATCATGAATTCTTGGAACCAAGTATCCGCCATCTTCTATTAAAATAATTGGCTTCGCTTCGGCAACGCATTTCTGCTGAAAGGTAAGCAACATTTCATCCAAAGATTGTATGGAGCTTACCATGTAACCTTTTTTTCCAAGATAATCTATGATTTGATCTTTATGTGGATATAGATATTCTTTATAGAAAAGCAAAGTTTCAGAGGGATTTATACCTGATGCTTCAAGAGCATGCATGAAAGGAATTAAGTCTTTTAAGAAATGCAATACAGCTATGACTCTCTTATCTTTGAGAGGTTTATTATTAACTACATTAGAAAGATAAACTAGAATCGGCATAGTATCGGAAATTGCCTGCTCATCTTCTTTAGTTATTGATTGTCCGATAATACTTGGCTTTGTTGCATTCATTTCTTTAACCTCCAATTTTTTTGCGAATTTTAGAAGAGAGTAACGATCTGATACTTCGGTTTCGTTGAAATTATGCTCGATCCCACAAATATCGCAAAACTCTAAAATCGGTAATGAATCCAGTTCTTCGGCATCAAATTCTCTTAAAATATTATCCGTTGTAGGACACAACAAATATTTTTGAACCTTTAATAATCCATGTTTAGAATAATCATCGAATATAAATCGAATTATACGAATATTTATCCCAGTAATATCAGCAACTATTTCAGGGTTAAATTGGGTTTGCTCTTCAGGATCTAATGAATGAATGAAACGATCAATAGTCTCAATCTGCTCTCGATATTCTGGATTATCTTGAAGCAAAATGTCTGATTCTTGATAGTACATAGTTCACCTCTGATTCCAGACATTGTCCAAAAATACCTACTCGATTATCCTTTGCATATATATG
>CAZPUO010000088.1:0-10134 GCA_964589745.1 uncultured Methanotrichaceae archaeon | reverse complement strand
TTTCTCCGAAAAGTCTCCGAAGCCCGCTAGGATGTCCTCTACCCTACGAGCCCATCAGTAAACCAACATAGCTCCCATGCTATTAACCTTTCCCGCAGTCGTGGATGCAGCCTTCCCAACGGTAAAAAAAGGGCAATTCAAATAATAGTGATAGTTGACCGTATAGTTTATTAATAATCAGGTCGGAAGGCAGACTCCTGGTGTAATCTGCAGTTTGATGACAAGCAATCGCGTGGTAACATGAAAAAAATTGCCGCAGATGATGAAGCGACAGAAGACATAGTACAACAGATTCTGGAAAGCATTTCTGAGAAGGAGGGCGCAACTATCCCCCTTCTGCAAATGGTCCAGTCAAGGCTAGGATATGTCTCCACAGATACAATAAGGGCGATTGCCGAGGCTCTGGAGCTTTCTGAGAGCGAGGTTTATGGAGTAGCGACCTTTTATGCCGAGTTCAAGCTGTCCAAGCCGGGGAGGCATCATATAAAAGTCTGTATGGGAACATCCTGCTACCTGCGAGGAGGGAGGGCGCTGCTGGAGCACATGACCAGGAAGCTCGGCATCCGACCCAGGCAGACCACGGAGGACGGAGAGTTCAGCCTGGAGACCGTAGCATGTCTCGGATGCTGCTCCAAGTCGCCGGTGATGGCTGTGGATGATGTGATCTATGGAGGCATTTCACCATCGTTGGCCGACAACATCCTATCCTGCCTGGAGTTAGAATCCTAGAGATATCATGAAGATCGCCTCAGACACTCAACGCTTTGCAGAGTTCCGCGAGGAAGCGGAAAAGGAATGGTTAGAGCTTATTCAGGGGGAGCTGCCCCTGATTTGCACAGGTATGTCAACCTGCGGCATATCGGCAAAGGCCGCCGATACCCAAGCGATGCTGGAGCAGGAGCTAAAAGCCCGAGGAATTGATGCCAGAAGTATAAATGTGGGATGCCTGGGGCTCTGCTACGCTGAGCCGCTGGTTTATGTGAGAATTCCTGACCGCCCCCTGGTCTGCTACGGCTATGCCACTCCCGAGGTCGTACCATCACTGCTGGATGCGATTCTCGAAAATAAGATTGATGATAAATCTGGCTGTGGCATAGAAGATAAGGAGTATAAAGAACGGGTTCTGGGGACCATCGATCTTCCAGAAATGAACAGAATCCGCCATCCCGATCTGCCTTCCATCTGGGACCATCCCATGATCAGGCCCCAGGTCAGAATTGCTCTGCGCAACTGCGGCATCATCGACCCTGAGAAAATCGAGCACTACATTGCCCGCGGTGGTTACAGTGCGCTGTCCAAAGCCCTGGGCATGATCCCGGAGAAGGTCATAGAGGAAGTGAAGACCTCCGGCCTGCGCGGAAGAGGTGGCGCAGGATTTCCCACAGGCATGAAATGGGAATTCTGCAGGCGAGCGCCAGGGACAGAAAAGTATCTCATCTGCAATGCCGATGAGGGCGACCCCGGAGCTTTCATGGACAGATCCATCCTTGAGGGGGATCCTCATGCCGTCATCGAGGGCATGCTCATCGCCGCCCATGCCATCGGCAGTACAAGCGGATTCATCTACTGCCGAGCTGAGTATCCCCTGGCCCTGAAGAGGCTGCACCTGGCCCTGCAGCAGGCCCGTGATCTCGGACTTCTGGGAGAGGACATCCTGGGATCTGAAATGGATTTCGACATATCCATAAAAGAAGGAGCTGGAGCCTTCGTTTGCGGCGAGGAGACGGCTCTGATGGCTTCCATTGAGGGAAAGCGGGGCATGCCCAGAACCCGTCCTCCCTTCCCGGCCAATGCCGGATTGTGGGGCAAGCCCACCAACATCAACAATGTAGAAACGCTAGCCAATCTGGCGGCCATCATCCAAAAAGGCGGCCAATGGCACTCGTCATTTGGCATCGGCCGCAGCCGCGGCACCAAGACCCTGTCCCTAGCGGGGGCGGTGAGGAGAGCAGGTCTGATCGAGGTGCCCATGGGTATGGCACTCCGCGAGATCATCTTCGGTATCGGTGGAGGAATACCAGGTGATAAAGCCTGTAAAGGCGTCTTGACCGGCGGACCCTCCGGCGGATGCATTCCTGCTGAGCATCTCGATACACCCGTGGATTACGAATCTCTCACAGAGAAGGGCTCCATCATGGGCTCAGGGAGCATGATCATCATTGATGAGGAAACCTGCATTGTGGATCTGGCCAGATTTTTTTTGACCTTTACGCAAAACGAGTCCTGCGGCAAATGCACTCCCTGCCGCATCGGGACGAGGCAGATGCTTGCCACCCTGGAGAAGATCACCCAAGGTCAGGCCGAGATGGAGGACCTCGCCCGCCTGGAGAGGCTGGCCAACACTGTGAAGAACGGTGCGCTGTGCGGCTTAGGCGCAGGCGCTCCCAATCCAATTCTAACCACTATCAGGTATTTCAGGGAGGAGTATGAGCAGCACATCCTGCAAAAGAGCTGCCCTGCCCTGGTCTGCCGCGATCTAATCGCCTTCTCCATCGATGCCGAAAGATGCAAAGGGTGCGGGCTATGCCTGGAGTGCTGCCCTGCAGGCGCGATAGCGGGCGAGAGAAAAGATGCGCACGTCATCGACCAGGGCGCTTGCATAAAATGCGGCGCCTGCCTCGAGGCCTGTCCCGAGAAGTTCCATGCAGTGGAAAAGAGGGCATCGTCATGCACCTGAGGATCGATGACCAAGAGATAGACGTGCCGCCAGGAACGACTGTCAAGGAGGCGGCCAGACAGGCAGGCATAAAGGTACCCGGACTCTGTGATCACCCGGAGCTTGAGCCCTACGGGGGCTGCAGGCTATGCCTGGTGGAGATAGAAGGGATGCGAGGCTATCCTTCCTCCTGTACCCTGCCGGCCTCGGAGGGCATGAAGGTCAAAACGAATACGCCCGTCCTGCAGGACCTGAGACGGAATATTCTGGAGATGCTCTTATCCCAGCATCCTTTCAACTGCCTGACCTGCGAGCGAGCTGGAAGGTGCGACGAGATCCGGGAGCCCATGAGAAAGGTTCCTCAGACCATGGGCTGCCGCTATTGTCCCAAGGATCAGAGATGCGAGCTGCAGCAGACCGCGATGCAGATCGGCCTGGAGAAGGTTGAGCTCCCCCACCTCGCTCCAGAGAAGGAGGTGGTGAGAAGTCCCTTCTTTGACCGCGACCCCAACCTGTGCATTCTCTGTGGACGATGCGTGCGGGCCTGCGCAGAGCGGGGCCCAGGCGTTCTCTCCTTCACATTCCGGGGATTCGATACAGGAATTGGAACCGCCTTCGAGAAGCCCCTGGAGGGGATCGGCTGCCGGTTCTGCGGTGCCTGCGTGGATGTCTGTCCCACGGGGGCCCTGGTAGAACGCGGCCATCGCTGGTCTGGACCTGCAGATAAGGTTGTGACGACCATCTGTCCCTACTGCAGCGCCAATTGCCAGATGGAGATCGAGGTCAAGAACGGGATGATCCTCCGTTCCAGGGCCAAAGATAGCAAACTCTGCGTAAGAGGTCGGTTCGGTCTGGAGTTCGTGAACCAGCATAGGCTCACCCGGCCTCTGGTTCGCCGGGGCGGCCATCTCGTCGAGGTCGGCTGGGAAGAGGCACGGGAGCTTGTGGCTGAGAAATTGAAGGGATACAAAGGCCCAGAGTTTGCCATGCTGGTCTCGGGGCTCTTGTCCAACGAGGCCCTCTGGACAGCGAAGATGTTCGCCGAGCAGGTTATGCATAGCAGGGCCGTAGCTGCAGACGTTTCCACAGGCTTCAACCTGGAAGAGCTGGTTAAAGGTCCCTTGCTGGTAGTGGGCGACCTGGCTGAGACCAACCCTGCCATCGAGCTTGCCATCAGATCCACAAAGCCTGTGGTAGTAAGCGCCATGAAGACCATGCTGGCTGAGAAGGCCTCGGTCTGGTTGAAACCTTGGCCTGGAGAGGAGGCTCAGGTCCTGGCCGCGGTCTCTAAGGCGTTTCTTGAAGAGCAGGGCGATGAATCTTTGAAGGGAATGGATGGATTCTCTACCTTCTCCAAAGCACTGGAAGAGATAGGCGACATCGGAATTCCTTCTGAGAAGATCCTGATGGCTGCCGGAGCCCTACAGGGAGCAACAGTTGTCGTCGGCCCAGACTGCGGCCCGAATGTAAGATCGGCGGCGAACAATCTGGCGTTGGTCATCGGCGGCAGGCTCTGTCTGTTGGGCAAGAACTGCAACTCTCGGGGTGCTGCAGCTCTGGGCCTAGGCCAGGGATACAATGAGACCATGCAGTCCCTGAAATCAGGAGGATTAAAAGCCGCCTACATCATAGGCTCCAATCCGGTAAGGTCGTCTCCTGAGCAGGCTGAATATTTTTCGAAGCTGGAATTTCTGGTCGTGCAGGATCTGTTCCTGACGGAGACGGCAAAGCTAGCGGACGTGGTGCTGCCTGCGGCCAGCTTCGCTGAATTCGAAGGTACCTTCACGTCTAAAGAAGGCAAGCTGTTGCAGCTCAGACCGGCGATACCGCCTTTGGCCAGATCAGACTTGCAGATTCTATCGGCGCTGCGTCTCAGGATGAAAGGGTACGAATACGAATTTCAAGCGCCCGACGCGCTGCAAAAGGCAGCGAGAGAGAATATGCAATCACTGCTGGCAAAGGAGCAGCCTTCGGCTGGGTTTATGACCCTGGAACTAAAGAAGTCCGCCAGAGAGACCTGCCTCCTGATGGAAGGACCTTCCCTCTTCGAGTTTGGCAGCGGAACGAGAACATCCCTGGTCCATGACCTGCAGTATTTGAACAGGGATCGGCGGGTGGAGATCCACCCTAAGGATGCTGCAAGTCTTGGCATCGCTGCCGGGGAGGCCGTCCGCCTGGAATCGGATAAAAAGATGACTGGGGCAACGACAAAGATTTCGAGGCGCGTTCCCAAAGGTGTTTTGCGCATCTATGGACAGAACGGCAAAGTCACCGCTGTGAAGGTGAGCCGCAATGTTTGAGGTTCTGCAGAAAGAGGCTCTCGCTCCGGGATTGACATTTCTGAAGATCAGATCGCCAGAGATCGCCAGGAAAATAAAGCCTGGCCAGTTCGTGATAGCCAGAGTGGACGAGCGCGGCGAGCGGGTGCCTCTGAGCGTAGCCGACTGGGACGATGAGTCCATATCCGTGATAATCCAGGATGTGGGCGTGTCCACGCATAAGCTCAGCCTCCTTGATAAGGGCGACTTCCTCCTCAACCTGTCCGGGCCGCTGGGTAAATCCAGCGAGATAGCCCGCTTCGGCACTGTGGTCATAGTCTGCGGATGCTTTGGAATCGGGCCGGGCTTCGCCTTGGCCAGGGCTCTCAAAGAGGCAAAAAATCGGGTGATCGTGATCGTAGAGGCCCGCAACCGCGATTGGCTCTTCTGGCTGGATAAGCTGGAGCGGGTTTCAGATAAGCTGATCGTAACCTGTAACCAGGCCGGAGCCGACGACAGCTGCGCGACAAATCCCCTGAAAAAAATCATTTCAATGGAGACGGTTGACAGAGTCTACGCTATAGGTTGCACTTTCATGATGATGGAGATGTCTCAAGCCACAAAGTCCGCTGGTGTTCCTACCCGGGTCAGCCTCATGCCCCTCATGGTGGACGGCACCGGAATGTGTGGAGCCTGTCGCTGTATCGTGGAAGGAAAGACAATGCTCGGATGTGTGGACGGTCCGGAGTTCGATGGTCACAAGGTGGAATGGGATCTTTTGGTCAACCGCATGAGAAGCTACCTGGACGAGGAGACGATTGCTCTTGATATCTGGGACAGAAAGAACTGGCATCTGGCGGCTGATCGCAAACAAATGCAGCAGAAAACTTAAATTTTTTTCGTTCATCTTTTGGCTAGCCTAAACCTAATTTTTTTATCCAAAACCTCAGATGACATTATAACATTAAGAGGAAGTTTTCGATTTTGGAAAAGCGGATAGCAATTATGATAAACTCATTAATGATTAACTCATAAGAAGAATGATATGATAAAAATTACATACGTGGTCTGAAGAGGTGATTTAGCAATATGAATCCGTCTCATAAAGCCTGCCCCTTTGTTTCCAGAGAGTGCCTTGCAGAGGGCTGCCTGGCCTGGAAAGACTATGGCTGCAGGCTGATTCCCCGCGCCGTGGAAATCACGAGCCCCTTTGAGGTGAAGCTTCGAAGCTCTGCGCCGCTCATGTACAGATCTCTGCTGGATCTGGTGAAGATCATGGAGGAGACCTCCAGAGATTGCGGAAAATGCGGACCGGAGCTGTGGAACTATGCCCAGGAGGCGAGAGCCAGTCTCTTGAATGATCTTACGGCCGCCGAGCTGGCAGAGGCTGGCATAAAGGCGAATCAAGAGGAGGAATAAGGCGGGAATGGCGAAGACCAGTTTTCTTGTAAACTGTCCAAGATGCGGCTATTTAGCAGAGGCCTGGACTGACGATGGAGTTGTGGCAAAAGTGCGCTGCAGAATGTGTGGCTATGAGGGAACGCTGCCTCATCCTGACCTGAAAGACGGAGCCTGGCGGGTCGGCTAGCACTTAAAACGGCCAAACTGAAAAGAATACCCTGTTTAATTATTTCACCATTCAACCCGATCAGAGATGAGAACCAGTCACGCCATCCTGCTGCGCCTCCGCCACGACCCGCAGTTTGAGTTTGACAGAGCTAGCATAGAGTATGTCGATCGAGGTGCACCAGGCGACAGATCTGTTGTTCAAGGAGACCGCATCCTCAACCTGGAGCAGGGAGGGATGGAGATAGAATCGGATAATAAGACGAAGTTCATACCCTTTCATCGCATCCGCCGCATAGCCTACGACGGAAAAATTCTGTGGGAGAAGAGATAGCTCCAGAGCAGCGAAGATTGCTGATTGTCCTGGAGGAGAAAATGGGCATAGGCTCGGCAAAAGGCAAAACTGCTTGAAAGCCTACTGAAAGTGCGATCCTAATGCACTAGATCCAAAGACAGAAAAACGCAAATTGAGGCCGCAAAATGAATGTTTCTGGGCGGCTGCAGCAAGATTTCATTCAGCCGTTGGCCCTGCGCACTTTTCTCTCATGGTGGTTCAAGTATTCCTCTATGGCTTCGCATATCACATCCGTCTTCTGGCAGTAAAGGACGCCCCTGCTCTTGGCAACGTACTCCCCTAGCCTATCATTCAGCTCGGAACTGAGCTCCACCTCGATTTTAGGCATAGTTTCCTCAAAAGAGCGCTCGTAGTATTAATAGGTGATTTTCCAAAGCGGCTGCCCGACATTTTCAGATACTCTTCGAGCCACAGAAGTTGTGAATCGTTGAAGCGTCTTAGGTGGTAAAGCAGAATTTATAGAAAAGCAGGCAGAAGACCTGCCTCCTTCAGGGGGGCGGGATGAATGCCGTAAAAACTTCAGTTAAGCAGAAAACTATATATTCCAATAATTACTTAACACAATCTATGCTTAAGGCATACAAGTTCAGGATCTATCCAACCAAGTCCCAGAGGACCAAGATGGAGAGAACCCTAGACTTGTGCCGCTGGACATACAACAAGACCTTGGAAACCAGAAAGACCGCATGGGAGAATGAAGGCAAGTCTATGACCAAATATGAGACTAACAATCTTCTACCAGCCTGGAAAGAAGAGAAACCAGAGTTGAATGAAGTCTTTTCCCAGGTTCTTCAGAACGTCCATGAGCGGGTTGATCTGGCTCTCAGAGCCTTCTTCAGAAGGGTTAAGGCTGGAGAGAAACCGGGATATCCTCGATTCCGAGGAAAGGGATGGTACGATTCCTTCACCTATCCTCAGAAAGGGTTCAAGCTAGACATAGGCAATCTCTATCTCTCGAAGATAGGCGATATCAAGATCAAGCTTCATAGGCAGATAGCAGGCAAGATCAAGCGTTTGACCGCCAGAAGAGCGGCCACTGGCAAATGGTTTGTTTGCTTTTCTGTTGAAATGGAAGATCAGCCTAAGCCACCTTGGAAAGACGGTTCTCTTGTTGGCATTGACGTTGGACTTGAGAGTTTTGCCACCTTCTCAAATGGTGAGAAGATCGCTAATCCTCGATTCTTCCGAGAAGAGGAAAAGGAGCTTGCCAGGGTTCAGAGAAGGCTATCCAAAGCTCCAAAAGGTACTCCTGAAAGGAAGAAGGCTCTCAAGGTTGTAGAGAGAGTCCATGAGAGAATCGCGAACAAGCGATATGAGTTTGCTCATCAGGTCAGCCATGATCTGGTTGACCGATTCGGTCTGATTGCCTTTGAAGATCTCAATATCAAGGGCATGGTCAAAAACCACAACTTGGCTAAAAGCATCTCGGATGTTGCCTGGAATATGCTAGTAACTTTAACATCGTACAAAGCTGCAAATGCTGGTTCGATGGTAGTCCTGGTAGATCCAAGAAATACGTCTAAGATGTGCTCTAGGTGTGGTATCCTGGTTGAAAAGTTGCTTTCCGATAGGGTTCACAATTGCTCTCAATGCGGGCTATCCCTAGATAGAGATTGGAACGCAGCTATAAACATACTCAGATTGGGACTACAATCTGTCGGAATCAAAACCGTAGAAGCCTGCTCCCTTTAGGGAACAGGAGGAGTCACAAGAAAAGCAGAAATCTTTCGGCCCTCATTTTCTTTAAAGACAGGTGGAATTTGATATGTTTGAAGGCAAGAGATTGACCATCTTCCAGCTGAACGACAGCCACAGCTACCTAAAACCACATCCAGAGCTATTCTGGTCGGGTGACCGTGCTGAATACAGGATAGCAGGCGGATATTCGCGGATCGCCTCTCTGATGGAGGTAGTGCATCGGGAAGATGAGGTTCTGGCCTTTGACTGCGGAGATACTCTTTATGGAACCTATCCATCAGTCAAGAGCAAGGGAACGGTCATGCTGCCCATCCTCAATTTCCTGGGCTTCGACGCCATGACGGCCCACTGGGAGTTCGCTTACGGGCCCGAGGGTTTCAAATGCCTGGCTAAGGAGCTGAAATATCCCGTATTGGCCATCAACTGTTATGAAAATAAGACACATGACCTGATCTTTCCGCCCTTCACTATTCTGGAGAAGAACGATCTTCTGGTAGGTGTGATAGGAATCGCCTCCAATATCGTGGACAAGGCCATGCCCGCATCATTCAGCGAAGGCCTCTGTTTCACTCTAGGAAAAGACGAGCTTCCAGAATATGTGCGACAACTTCACCAGGAACGGGTGGACGTGATAGTGGTAGTATCCCACCTGGGTTTTCCCCAGGACGTCAAGCTGGCCGGAGAAGTGAATGGCGTAGATATCTGGCTGAGCGGGCATACTCATAACCGTCTTTTCGAGCCTGTGTATGTGAACGGTTCCGTCATGATCCAGTCAGGTTGCCATAGCTCTTTTTTAGGGCAGATCGACCTGGAGTTCGATGCTGGAAAAGTGAAGAGATTAAACCACAGACTTTTGCCGGTAGGCGAGAACATAAAACCTCATCCTGAAGCAGACGAACTCGTCTGCCAGGCTGTGGAGCCTCACCGGGAATTCCTGGAAAGAATTGCAGGAAAAACAGAAACAGCTCTCAATCGCAACACCGTGCTTGAGTCCACTATGGACAACTTTCTTCTGCAAAGCCTGATCGATTTGACCGGCGCGGATCTGGCTTTTTCCAACGGCTGGCGCTATGGCGCGCCTGTGCCGGTCGGCCCTGTGACCGTGAACGACCTTTACAACATCGTTCCCATGAACCCGACCGTTTCCCTGGTGAAGCTCACGGGCCAAGAGATTTGGAACATGATGGAGGAGAGCCTGGAGCGAACATTTTCCCGTGACCCGTATCAGCAGATGGGCGGATACGTCAAGCGCTGCCTGGGATTGAACCTGTACTTCAAGATCGAGAATCCTCCTGGTTCAAGGATTCAGGAGATGTTCGTTAAGGGAAAGCGCCTGCAAAAGGAAATGATTTACAGTGCAGCCTTCGTGACTGCTCAGGGCATTCCTTTGAAGTACGGCATAGAGCGCGTGAATCTTAAAGTCAAAGCAGTAGATGCTATGGAGCGGCTACTCTCTCACGGGCCGCAAAGAGCCGAGCTGAAGGGATCTGTGGTGGCGGTTTGAGACAATTTCGGAAGTTTGGCTGATTGTCAATTCTCTCAATCTACATGAAAAGTTTGTTCATGTTTTACTGCTAATCTTAAGTAATTTACAATAGTAT
>CAZPUO010000087.1:0-10225 GCA_964589745.1 uncultured Methanotrichaceae archaeon | reverse complement strand
TCCCTGGAATAATTATCCCGGGTACGATCCCAGATTCCCCTACGTACTGAAAAATAATACGATAGTTGGCCGTGATTATCTATGATGCCCACGCGATCATCCAGCAATGACGCGAGAAATGGATGCTCAATAGCCAGCCACCGGCTGAGATGAGATCCGGCGCAGGCCTGTTAGAGCTTCAGAGCTCTCCTCCCTTGAGCTATCCCTAGCGCAACATTAAAGCCCGATTTTGCAGAATAGATATAGGGGTTATCCTGGCAGACGATTTCAACTTTAAGGCCATTATCGAAGCCGCCCTCTTCGCCGCAGGCAGGACGCTCGCTCTAAAGGAGCTGGCCGATCTTTCCGGCCTCTCCGAGGAGCGGGTGCGCTCTTTCGCCGATGATCTGGCCAGCGAGTACGCCCGGCGCGGCTCAGGCTTGGAGATCAGAAGCATCGGCGATGGGTATGCCATGCAGGTCCGGGCTAACCTTGCCTCGGAAGTGGTCTCTCTGGCACCTAGTGAGCTGGAAGCGCCGCTCATCAGGACGCTGGCCATCATCGCTTACAAGCAGCCCATAAGGCAGTGCGATCTGGTCGAGATCAGGGGCAACAAGAGCTATGATCACGTGAAGGAGCTGGAGAAGAGGGGCATGATAAATGCTGCCAGGCAGGGCCGGACCAAGGTTCTCACCACCACCAGGGCCTTCGCCGACTACTTCGGACTTGCCTCCTGCCGTCCAGAAGCAGTTAGGCGGGCTATCCTGAAAGACAAGAAGCTCATCGGCGTCACACCCATGTACCAGAGCCTAGCCCAGCGCTTGGGCCTGGACTTCATAGTGGTAAATCCCTACAAGCCTGAGCCTGAGGATCTGAAGCGCCTCAAAGAGATCGAGCTTTTGGTCCTGGCACCTGGCTACGCTGATCGGGTGAAAGAAAACTACTCGGGAGAGCTGCTTGAGGCCAGCGTTCGAACCCTCTCCCAGCTTAAGGAGAGCGCTGAGTGGATCTGCCAGGCCGCCGGGTCGGGAGATGTCGAACCTCTGGCCGCTGAAGTGGATTTTCTGCTGCAAAGATACAGGGCGAGGGCTGCTGTGGCCAGCCCCATCAAGCCGCTCACCCCTATGATCGAGGACATCGCCAGGGACCTTCGCATCACTGTTCAGGAGGACGGCCTGACTGTTGCGCCCGATTCTGCCGGGATGGAGGCTGGCATCCAGGTCCCAGTTCACCAGCCCTACGATATGGATATTCTGGAGCGAATCGTGCAGCGCTACGAAAAGATTCTGAATGGGTCTGTCTGAAGCCGAAAGCAAAAAATGAATTATCGGCGATATCACATGCCAGGTCACATCAATATGGCGCGAAACAGGAAGCGAGGGATCTGAGTCGGTGCTGCTCTATCAAGGTCTGTCGAGGCTAAAACCATCCTTTCTTCTTGAAATAAGTCATCATTATTATCACTACTAGTAGCATCAAAATCAGAACGGCAGGATAGCCCCACTCTGATTCCAATTCGGGCATGTACCGAAAGTTCATGCCGTAAAGCCCGGCCAGGAAGGTGAGGGGAATGAAGATGGTGGAGATGATGGTCAGGACTTTGATGACCTCGTTGAGCTTGTTGGAGAGGCTGGAGAGATAGGTCTCCAGAAGGGAGGCGGACATATCCCGGAAGGTCTCTATGTTCTCGATCACCTGAATGGTGTGGTCGTAAACATCCCTGAGGTAGATCTTCGTCGCCTCGGATACCAGACGAGAGTCCGTCCTCTGCATCTTGCTGATGGCCTCCCTCAGCGGCCAGACCGACTTGCGCAGGAAGAGCATGTCTCGCTTCAGGTTGTAGATGGTGGGAAGAATTCCCGGCTCAGGGTTGGCCACCACTGCATCCTCCAGATCCTCGAACCTGTCCCCTAGCTTCTCCATGATCACAAAGTAATGATCGACAATGGCGTCAATCATTGAGTAAGCGAGGTAATCTGCACCCTGCTTTCTTATCCTTCCCTTGGCCGTCCTCAGCCGGTCGCGCAGGGGATTGAAGACGTCTCCAGCCTTCTCCTTGAAAGAGACTACGTAGTTTGGGCCGAGGATGAGGCTTATCTGGTTGGCCTCCATGGCTTCCTCCGCCTTTCGCTCATCATAATAAACCATCTTGAGAACTACGAAAATGTAATCATCGTAGTCCTCCACCTTCGGCCTTTGGTCGGATAGTATATCCTCCAGCACAAGAGGGTGAAATCCGTAGCATGCCCCTAGCTTGTCAAGAATATCGACCTGCCGGAGGCAGTCTATGTTTATCCAGGTCACGGAGGGCTTGCCTTTAAATACAAAGCATTCCTCAACCTCTTTTACCTCTGCTTCATGATAATACGATTCGTCGTAGTCTATAACCGTTATCTTGGTAGAATCAGCTGAATCCTGGGTCTGAGACCGCGATGGAGGAATAGGGTCAGAAACACGCGATTCAACTTCAGATCTTTCCAAGGTATATCCAGCCCCAATATTTCAGTGAAGATGACACTCAGGCTTAAAGCTTTTATCTGGGCGATTCAACTTTTTGATGCTCATCGGTAATATTGCGCCAAAGTCATTTGCCTAAACAGGAGACGTCTCTTCTTTTACCCTTTCTACAACCACAATCTCAAGAAGATCCTCGATACCGACCACGGATCTTATTTTATCGTTTATTATGGAGTTAAGCTCCTCAAGGCTTTTAGCCCAGACCTTTATGAAAAGATCATATTCGCCCAGCACGCCGTAAATCTCTGAGATCTCTGGGAGCGCCGACAAAGCTTCCTTGGCTTCATCATGCTTATCAGTATCAGTTTGAACAAGTACGAGGGCTGTCACGATATAACCAGTTAACGCAGGGTTTGCAATAATTGTAAATTTATCAATTACTCCATTCGTTATCAATCGTTTCAGCCTGAACTGCAGTGTTGCATCAGGGATGCCTGTAAGTCGTGACATCTCATGAAAGCGCATCCGTGAATTCAGTCTGAGAAGCCTCAGTATAGATAGATCAATCTCATCAAGATCCGAATTATTCCCCATGCTCTCTGGTATCTCCAACGTACTGTTACTATCTTACCAACTATGCTATATAAATATTACTTTTTTTCCAAGAAATAAATCGAATCCTGGAATTTTTCTTAATTTGAAGTGATAAACAAGAAAATGCTTATATATGATCACAAAGGAGCCTGGTTTATCCAAAATAAATCCGGGTGGCTTATCTAAGACTGGGGATGATGCGGATTATTATCTTTAACTCTTGGCCAAAAGATCGGAAGGGGCAGGGACTCATTATCGGCATCCTGGAATATGGTTGCAAAAGGAAGGCAAGCCATGAGCCTGGAGTCGTGTGAGTGCTCTGAACGCATAAACCCGGCTGATCGATAATAGAGGGTAATATTTATGCGTACCGAGGCCGATTTTTTTTATAAATACCGCAGATTCGTGAAATGGCTGAGCTTATATGTAGCCCTTGCCGGCCCAGGGATAATTGTGATGGTAGCCGATAATGACGCTGGCGGAATCACAACCTATGCAGCGACTGGAGCCAAATTCGGCTTCAGTCTTATCTGGTTCGTACTGCTACTTGGTCCAATAGCATATATCGTTCAAGAGATGACGGTACGACTTGGTGCTGTCACCAAACGCGGACACGCTGAGGCCATATTCGATGCCTTCGGGCCTTTTTGGGGATGGTTCTCATTAATAGACTTGGGCATCGTGGATTTCCTCACCTTAGTCACAGAGTTCATAGGAATGACGGCGGCATTGAAGATCTTCGGCATTCCACCAGTCGTAACGGTAATATGCGTTTCCATATTGATGATCGCCATCATTATGCACGGGCGGTATTGGACATGGGAGAAGATCGTGCTTCTGTTCTGCGGACTGAACTTAATCTACATTCCGGCGGCTATCATCGTTCACCCTGATGTCAACCTGATTCTGGGAGGGTTAAAGCCAGGGTTTCCTTATGGCTTCAACGGAGATGTTTTTTTCTTTCTGATGGCAAATATTGGAACGACCATAGCACCATGGATGGTCTTTTTCCAGCAGAGCTCGGTTGTGGATAAGGGCATGACTGAAAAGGATATTCCCTTCGGAAAGCTCGACACGGCCGTAGGTTCTCTCTTTACGGTTGTCGTGGCCGTATTCTGTATAATCCTTACAGGGACGTTATTATATAAACCGGGAGGCGCTAATATCAACAGTGCTGCCGAGGCAGCACAATCCATCATGGGCGGCTCTCCATTGGTCGGTACTGCCTTGGCCATAGGACTTTTCGATGCAGGATTATTGGGCGCAATTTGTATATCTTTAGCAAGCTCTTGGGCCATGGGCGAAGTGCTTGGATGGGCACACTCCATCAACAATAAGCTCTCAGAAGCGCCTATGTTCTATGCATTCTATTTCTTGAGCTTGGTCGGCGCCAGCATAGTCGTACTGCTTCCCGGAGCTCCTTTAGTCCTGATAACGCTATTCGTTCAGGTAATAGCGGTCACGCTCCTTCCTGCGGCTCTGGTCTTCCTGATATTGCTGCTTAACAATGAGGAACTAATGGGAAAGTATAAGAATACACTAACGCAGAATATTCTAGGCTTTTCGATAGTCGTCATGATAATCGCCCTATCAACCATGTACGCTTTGAGCGTGCTCTTTCCGGAGATGTTCCAATGACAGAGGTGACTAACGGGATCGACTGCACTGCAGGGAAAAATCCAGCAGACGTCATCGATAGCATGCCGGAAAGGAGATGGCCTAATTATGCGGCTAGAGGTTGGATCGAAAAAGTGAACGAAATCAACGAGAAGTACAGCAAACCCAGACTGAAGATGACTCCTTTGGTCAGAGCCGCTCTACTCGCCCTCAGGCTGTATTTGATAATGTTGGTGATTATATTGATTTATAAATTCTACACCATGATAAGGTGACGGAAGTCGGAGACTATGGAGAAAGACAACTGGAAATACCTACCGGAAAAGACCTATTTTCTGAGCGATGTACTCAATGAAAAAGTCTTTCTCAGTGGCAAGAAGATAGGCAAGATTTCCGACCTGGTCATCCTGGATAAAGACAAGATAGCAGAGGTCACCCACTTGCTGGTAAGCCGCCCCTTCGGTTATCCTTCTCTGATGATCCCTTGGAAGTATGTGAAGGCATTTGATTTAAATGAGATCATAGTCGATGTGGAGAACACTGAAGAATTTGCTGGGAAAATTCCTGATGGTGTTGTACTTCTGAAAGATCACATTCTAGACAAGAAGATCCTCGACATGGAAGATACTGATGTGGAAGTGGTCTACGACATCAAGATGGTTATGAAAAATGGAAAACTTTATATTACAGACGTGGATCCATCCAGCTCAGCACGGTTTAGAAGAATAGGCCTGGATCACTTTGCCAATCTGCTAAAAATGGGCCGTGATAAGAGCGAAGATGCGCTCATTCCGTGGTTCTACGTCCAAGCCTTGCCTTCTGACATCGACAGTTTCAAAGGCAATGTAAAGCTGAAGATTTTGAAAGACAAGTTGAATGACCTGCCGCCAGTGGATCTGGTAGAGCTTCTGGAAGACTTGGACCATGAGCAAAGGGTTATGGTCATCAATCAGCTCGATGCCGATCAGGCTTCTGATGCTTTGGAGGAGATAAACCCGAATATGCAGAGGGAGATCATCTCCTCACTGAAGAAAGAAAAGGTCGCAGAGCTAATTGATAGAATGACTCCCGGCCAGGCAGCAGACGTTTTATCAGTGCTGACCTTCGAGGATCAAAAAGCCATAATGAACCTGATGGACGAGGATAACATCGAAAAGATAAAGTCTATCCTGGGGAAGCAGCAGGAGGATATTCAGAATATCATAACCGATAAATATTTGAGTGTTTTCCCTGAGGGAACCGTTGAAACCGCGCAGAATGGATATCCAAAGCTTGCAAAAGACAAAGACGAGATAATGTATTTCTATGTCATCGATAAAGATGGTAAGCTTCTGGGTGTGATCGACCTAAAGGAGCTGCTCAAGGCGGATGATAAAGCCCTGCTGAAGGATATCATGGTGAAAAATGTTCTCACTTTGAAGAAAGAGAGCACCCTCGGAGAGGCTTCAACTATGTTTTCCAGATACGACTTCAGAGCATTGCCGGTAACCGATATGGATAATAAAATGATTGGTGTGGTTCGGTACCGCGATGTTACAAAGCTGACCCATCATTTCCTTGAGTAGAGGGCATTTGAGGTGGCGAAATATAATTTACGCAGGATGCCTTAAATAGTAACTGGAATTCGCCTAGGCTATCATTTTAGGGGCGGAAACCGCAATGTCAAGATTGAGGTATAGCGCATATTGATAATAATTGATCGCTATGATTGACACAAACCTTTTAGACTCGACGAAATAAATGGTTCAGACAAAGACATGCCACCTGGATGATTGCTTCCAGGGAGGGAATATCATGAGCAGATGCAAAGTTGGATCTTGCCTGGCGGTATACATGCTTTTGGTTTTTTTTATCTTTTTGAGCATGCTGCCATCATTTGCACAGAATGCGACGAACAACCAGCCCTCGTCCCAGACATCATCGACCCTGGCAACACCTCCAGTCGGAAAGGAGCTTTACTCAGATGACTTCTCCAGCAGCAAGAGCGGATGGCCTATCTATTCCAGTGGAGACATCCTTGCAGGTTATAAAAAAGGAATTTACCAAGTAACCATAGTTCCTGAAGACTATTGGAAAGGAGTACTGGCACCCAATTTGAACCTCAGCGACTTTATTGTTGAGGTTGAGGCGACAAAGGAAGCTGGAACCAATGACAATGCCTACGGCATCTGGATACGCAACATTGCTCCGGGAAGCCTCTACGCCTTCCTGATATCCAGCGACGGATATTTCCAGTTTGCCCAGAAAGAGAATGGAACCTGGATTACGCCTACCAACTGGACAAAATCAAGTGTAATCAAGACCGACAACGAGACCAATCTGATAAAAGTGGTCGCCAAGGGGGATAAATTTGCCTTTTACGCAAATGATGTGTTGCTGTCGAACTACAGCAATGGCAGCTTTGCCTACGGCGGCTTGGGCCTCTGGGCCGGATCCCAGTCTGAAGGCAACGTGACCATCGGCTTTGACAACTTCAAAGTATGGGCTCTAAAAGATTGAATAGCTTAAAAAAAATAAGATGGGCTCGGGCTGACAAAAGTCCGAGCAATTTTTTCATTTTGGTTTTAAATTATAAGGATTTCAGCTCATACGGATTTTTAGGCAAAGGATTGATTTTCGATATCCTGATATCTTCAGCAGGCTTTAATAATTGTATGGGTGTTTCGAGATGAGATCGATTCTGGTTGTCTTGAGCTTGAGCTTGCTGGTCGCTTTCTCCGGATGCATCCAGCCGCAGAGCGGTCCACAGTTGAAGGAGACCACAGCATCGGAAGAATGGAAGCCCGATGGCCTGGTGGGAGCAAACGAGTATGCAAGAAGCATGGTCCTTCACGAGCCGACAAGCAACGGCTACTCAGGCGGAGATCTGGAGATCTCCTGGAAGAATGATGCAAACTTTCTTTACGTAGCCCTCAATGGGTCGACAAAAGGCTGGATCTCCCTCGGATTCGAGCCCACGGTGTGGATGAAGGACGCCGACATCATCATGGGATCCGTGGAGAACGGAAAGGCCATTGTGCTGGATGAGAACTGCACCGGCAATTACGGCCCGCATCTGAACGATACCGAGCTGGGAGGAACCTATGACATCATGGAGTTTGGAGGGCGAGTGCACGGCAATTGGACGGTCATCGAATTCAAGAGAAAGATGAACACAGGGGACAGGTTCGATAAGGCCTTCATCCCCGGCCAGAACGTATCCATAATCTGGGCCATGGCCGACAAAACCTCGGAGGAGGTCAAGCACAACGTGGCCAAAGGGGAAGGAACGCTCGGGCTGCAGTGAGCCTGAATAGAAAATCTTTTTTTTGGCATCTGCTTGTCTGCCACGGAGATTCATAAGAGAAGCTCAAGTTCGGGCGCAAAGCCGCAAAGCGTGACGATCACGGTCACGGAGGACTGGAGGTCTGGCTAAAAAGAAGATGTATGGCAGGGAGTCTAGGGCGTGGTTAGGCCCGCCTCCCTGATCAAATCTAGCCAAAGGGGAACTCTCCCACCTTGGCGCTGTCGCTATAGCCCCTCGACTCCCAGTATCCTTTTACTTCTGCATCCGTTACTTCGATCTTCGTGATCCATTTGGCCCATTTGTAGCCGTAGCGGCCCTTGGCGACCAGCTGGAAGGGGAAGCCTCGTTCCTGCGGCAGCGTGACGTCATTTAGGCCGTAAGCCATGAGGATTTCATTCTCCCGCAAGTAGTCCAGAGGCAGGCCGGTTGAGTAGCCATCTGCGGAGTAAAATACAGCATAGCTTGCTCCGGGCAGCAGGCCCGACCGGTTCAAGAGGTCGGTCACCCGAAATCCGGTCCATTTGGCAGAAAAGCCCCATCCGTCCACACAAGGCATGTAAGCCAGCTCTGAGTAAGCGGGAAGCGCCAGCAGTTGTTCATAGCTCAGGTTCAAATCTTCTTTGACCAGGCCGGTGACACGCAATCGAAAGGTCGCTCTATCCAGATGCTGGGTCCCCGAGATGGCATTATTTCCCTGCTGAGCCATTGGTGTGAGCCTGACCCCCTGAAACATGACGGCCTCCGCCTCCGGCAGACGGCTTGATGCGACCTGCTGCTCCTTCGGGGCGGGTCCCTGAACGGCTGCCTGCAGCTCCTTCTCTGACACCCATCCTGAGAGCATGAGGAGGCCAGATACGAGAGCCAGGACCGCGAAGGCCAGAGCAATGTGCCCCAGGCGGCAATGAACCCTGCCCTGAACCTTGCGGGCCCAAATACCATCCAGGAAAAGACCAAGAGAGAGTAGAAGAGCCGTCAGGCCGATCCCTGAGTGCAGAACGTGAAAGTCCAGAGGAGAGATTCGAAAGTTTCCCCCGGAGAGGTATCCGGCCAGGCCCAGGAGGCCCGATAAGGCCATGACCGGTGCCAGGCTTCTATGAGAGCCTCCCCGCAGAGCGAGGGCCACGACCAGAAGAGCGGAGAAGGCAGCAGGAAGGTAATGCCAGGGTGAAAAGACCATTTGCGGCCCTCAAATCTCGTCTCTCCCCGCTGGTGGACTGCTGTCGGTAATGTTCCCCTTAACCTTAGCCAGGCGAGCCTTGGTGGCTTTTATCGAGCCTGCCAGAGTGCCGGGCGCAGGTTCGTTCCCAGCATTGTTGCATTCGTTGCAGCTTTGCGCGGTAGCGATCTCAGAGTGCAGGCCCGCCTCGGAATCGATGTTCAACGCCAGGGAACTGTTGTTGGAATATTCATAAACCAGCTTTACCGGTCTAGTCAAAGGAGAAAGAGGGCTGAAGACAAGCCCTGACCTGAGGGTCCCGTTCGGCTCCAGCTCAGTTGACTGGATTCCCTTTCTGCCATAAATGTCATACTCCTTGCTGCTGTACTTCCAGCCCCACTGATCCACCAGGCTGAAGTTGTTGGCGCTCAGAGGCAGCTTTGTCGTGCCGTTGTTGGTAATGCCTATATCAAACTCGAAGGTCTTTTTGTTGGACTCGATCCAGGATCTCAAGACTCCGTAGTAGAGCAGGGTCACATTCCCACTACTGGCATTTGATAGCTCGGGGAAAAGAACTGAGAACTGATCACCATTCGTCGGGTCGGAGGAAAGATCTACCGTGATGCTTTTAGCAATGGTCTCGGTGGGAACCACGAAACCTATCAGCCTGCGGCCGGATTGGAAGTCTCTTGTATATTCAGGGCTCGTCTTATAAACCCGGTCATTGCCGTCCGTGAGGCTGAAAGCGGCCAGAATAGGAGTGCCGTCGCTGACATTGGCTCTGGTCAAGCTCAGATCCACATTAAGGACGGCATACCTGTCCGCATCGGCATTCCCGGTGGACCAGGGGTCCTTGAAGGTGCCGAAGATGGTGCAATTGATGATGCCGTTGCTTCCGTGCAGAGGATACTCCTGAGCGATTCCAGGAACAAGCATCACGAACAGAGCCACAGCCAGCCATCTCATCCAGAATATACCTCCAACATCATGCCGACTCCCTTTGGATCCCTTAAGATACTTGATCGATCAGCCTCATAAATCTTAGCTATAATCTTGGCTATAACTAATTAATATATTTTATTATGATAGCGGCTTTTTCTTCACAAGGGCATAACGCCTTGTTAGAGCCTACCAAA
>CAZPUO010000086.1:0-10231 GCA_964589745.1 uncultured Methanotrichaceae archaeon | reverse complement strand
CCGGTTTACATCCTCAAGGCCGACGGCGGAACTCTGCCGCTGGACAAATCCGTGCAGATGCCTGTAGAGACCATCTTCTCTGGCCCTGCGGCCAGCATCATGGGCGTCCTGGCCCTGACGCCAGCCGGTCAGACCTCCGTAGTGGTGGATATCGGCGGCACCACCACAGATCTCGCGCTCATCCTATCCGGCAAGCCTCTGCTCTCCTCCAAAGGAGCCAAGGTGGATTCTCTTCTGACGCACGTTCGGGCCTTTGCCGTCAAGTCCATAGCCATCGGGGGCGACAGTGCTGTAAACGTAGCCGCAGACTGCGTGGCTGTCGGGCCGCACAGAAACGGCCCGGCGATCTGCATGGGCGGTCCAGGGCCGACGCCGACTGATGCCATGCGTGTTTTGGGAATGACGACCATCGGCGATGCGTCCAAAGCTGAGAATGCCATGCAGGATGTGGCGAAAAAGTTGGGCTGCTCGCCAGAGGTGGCTGCCCAAAAGGTCATCGATGTCGTGGTGGAGAAGATCGTCTCTGAGGTTAAGGAGATGTTCCGTGAATGGGAGCAGGAGCCTGCTTATCGTATTTGGGAGATCATGAAAAAAGAAAAGCTGCAGGCTCAGAACGTTGTAGGAGTGGGCGGAGGCGCACCGCCGCTGGTGCCGCTTGTCGCCAAAAGGCTGGAGGCCAGAGCTCTCGTGCCCGAGTACGCCCCCGTGGCCAACGCCATAGGTGCGGCCGTGGCCCGGCCTACCCTGACCCTCAATCTGCATATCGATACCGAACGAGGTGAGTACATCGTGGCCGAAGAGGGGCTCACAGGAAAAGTGGGTGACAGAAAGATGACGCCCGAGCAGGCTGAGCAGCTGGCCAAAAGGCTCCTCGTGGAGCGGGCGGAGCGCCTGGGCATCGGCGAATACGCCGGCGAGGCCACGGTTACCCGCAGCGAGGTCTTCAACATGATCCGCGGCTGGTCCACAGTGGGAAGGCTTCTGGATGTTAGAATGGAGATTCCGGCGGGGCTGCTTCCTTCATGGGGGAGGCTCTGAATATGTCGTCCAAAGGAAAAACCGGCAAGACCGGCCTGATATTCTTCCCGGCTTTTGATTGGGCCATCTCGCCCACTCACCCGGAGCGGGAGGAGCGCCTGCTTTACACCAGGGACCAGATCTTTGAGGAGGGCCTGATGGACCTTCCCCAGATCGAGGAGTACAAGCCCCGCCTGGCGGAGGAAAAGGACATCGCCCGCGTCCATTTCTGCGTTCCTGACGTGAAATCTCAGGTCACAGAAGCACATCTCATCGCTGCGGGCAGCACCCTGACCCTGGCTGACGCCCTGGAAAAGGGCGAAATCAGAAACGGCTTCGCTCTTGTGCGCCCCCCAGGCCACCACAGCATGCGCGTGGTGCACGGGAACCGCGGCTTTTGCAACATCAACAACATGGCCATCATGGTCGAGTATCTGCGGACGAAGTACGGCCACAAGAGGATTGCTGTCATTGATACCGATGTGCACCATGGCGATGGAACCCAGGAGATCTTCTGGCATGATCCGGATGTGCTCTGCATATCCTTCCACCAGGACGGCCACACGCTCTATCCCGGGTCAGGCTTCGTCAACGAGATGGGTGGGCCGCAGGCATTGGCAAGAACGCTCAATATCCCCCTGCCGCCGGGCACCACGGACGAAGGAATTCACTACGTTCTGGACAATCTCATTCTGCCCGTACTGGAGGAGTTCAAGCCTGATCTGATCCTGAACTCTGCAGGCCAGGACAACCACTACACCGACCCGCTGGCCAATATGCGCTTCTCAGCCAATGGCTATGCCCGGCTGAACGAGAAGCTAGCGCCGGATCTCTGTGTCCTGGAGGGCGGCTATGCGGTCGAGACTGCACTGCCCTACGTGAACACAGGCATCATTCAGGCTATGGCGGGTCTCGATTACTCTCACGTCAGGGAGCCGGACTACGTGCCCGGCAGATTCGTCCAGTCCGGCGAAATGACAAGGGAGATTGAAAAAACTGTGGCTCAGGTGCAAAAGATCTGGGATGAGAGGGACGAGTTGGTTAAAAGCGCCCTGGAGGAGCTTGGCGACTTTTACCGAAGGAAGAAGCGCATCTTCTATGACACGGACATGATCAACGAGAGCCAGGAGGAATCCGTCCGGCTCTGTCCGAACTGCACCGGCTACATGACCATCTCCTCTCAGGCACAGCGCGGCTATGGCATACTGAACAGCGCCTTTTGCGTCTCCCTGCCCCGCGGGGCATGCTCCTCCTGCCGGGAGGACGCCAAGGAGGAGTACGAAGAGCATATCGATGATAGGCGGATAGGTTATGTCTACTGGCAGGACAAAGACCGGGACAAGTTCAAGTCATACAACAACATGACCCATACGCAGAACGGTTACTAGAGCTGGAGAGAAGCGGGAAGCCATTTGGCTTTCCGCATACTACACACATCGATTTTTCGAGCCGTTTGAATAAGCGAATTGCTATAGGTTAGCGCAATCCTTCGGATCACTTCTTTTCTACTCAGTCCGGTTGATCACGATAGTATTGGATATCTTATTGAATAAGCGCTGCCTAGTCTCCCTAAAGGCAAACCAGTATACGAGACAGTCGAGGGGAAGTAGAAATGATTTACCAAAGCTCTCTACAGCTGCATCTCTAAACGTAATGCTCTCTCCCAAAGGACCTGTCACTACTATGCGGAGAAACATTTTGCCCAGGGATTGACCTCTGTAGCCCTCCAATAATGTCCAATAAATGAATAGCAATGCTGACAACAGCAGATATCCCGTAAGGCCAAAAGTGTTTATCCCCAGAACGATTAAGATTTTGTACCAGAGGATGCCCATAAGAAGAACATCGATCAACCAGGCCCAAAGACGGTCCGCCCAGCTTGACAATATTATTTTGTCCATAAGAACTCCCTTTGAGACAACATATTCCAGCTCATTTTATCCGATATCCGCAATATTATACCAACTCTATCTTTTCGCCCTTCCCCCCTAAGGTTAACTCTCCAAAACTGTAGGAGGAAGGCCGCTATTCAGTGGGCCTTCTTCTGTTTCTTTCGATACGTGTACCCGCCTGCTACGACTATTACGATTATAACTATTGCCGCAGGCAGAAGCAAAGATGAGGAGGCGGCCTTGACCAGCACCGGTATCTTCATGCTCTCCGAGATCACCGTGTCGCCGCTTACATCGGTATACTTGATCTCGCTATTGATTCCGTACTCCTTGGGAGTGGCATCGGAGTCGACATCCAGCCGAAAGACCACGGTCTTTTCCTCTCCTGGCTGCAAGGTGCCTATGAATGCCTGATCATCGGTGGAAGAGAATGGCTTGAAGATGGATAGCCTGGCCACAGCATCCTTAACGGGATCGTCGCCGATATTCTTGTAGGTGGCAGAGATGGGCGCCTTCTTGGACCCGGCAGACACAGTTTCTGAGGCATTAAGGATCTCGAAATCGGCCTGCTTCTTGACAGTGATGAAGATGGGTACGGTCTGGTTGGCCTTCTGGTAGATGTATGATTCCCTGAAGTTTGCCAGAGTGGGCGAGCCCCCGCTGTTGACAAGCTCCGAGGCATAGACCCTAACATTGTCCTGATAGTCATAAGTCATGTTTAAATTCAGAGGATATTTTCCAGAAGGAGCGTGCTCTCCGATCTTGATGGTGAACTTCAGGGGTGCCTGGGTCTTGTCCCCTGATTTGAGGGACTGAACCACCTGGTCGCCTGACTTTACCTCAATCTGCTGGTTGTCTGAACTCAGACTGGCGGTGATCCCCAAAGCGGTAGGCTTCTTGTATTCCTCCTGCAGCTCGGCGTTGGCCAGAGCAAATTCTTTTGGGTTCTGAGGAGTTTGATCCTCCTTAAAGCCAAGGATCCTTCCGTAGTTGGTCAGATCCACGTACAGTGTAACGGTATCTCCTCGCTCGAACTCATCCGTCCCGGAAACGCTGGCAGAGATATCCGGTCCGCCGTACATGGTGTAGTAGTTATCCCCGCCCAGCTCATAGGGTATGTAGGTGTTCTGGGCATGAGCCGTAGCCAGAAGTATGAACATGCAGGCCAAGGCTATGGCATACTTAATTTCCATTGATTCTTCTCCATGATTGATTATTGATTAGCGCAATTGCTTTCTTAAGTTCTTGTTTAGCGTTCTCCAGCACTTCTCGCCTGATTTCCATGCGAATCATTAATACCACAAATACGGTGAAGGTGGTGATGAGGGCGAAGATAACCGACAGCACGGTAACCAGTCCGAAGTTGCCGATGATGTTGAAGGGCGATGCGATCAAAGCCGCAAATCCGAATACAACAGTCATTCCGGATGCCACCAGAGCCGAACCTATGCGATTAGCTGTGATCGCCAGGGCCTCGTAGGGATCGCCGACATTATGCAGCTCCTCATAGAAGCGTTCCATCATCAGGATGGCATACTCTGAGCCCACACCCAAGACCAGAGCTCCCAGAGTGGCCGTGAGGGGTGTGTACTTCAATCCACCATAGTACATAACCAAGCCCATCCATCCTATCACTACCAGCATGGGCAGCACCGGCAGCAGGGCCTTGATGAGGTCTCTGTAGATCAACAAGAGCAGGACGAAGATCAGCACCAGGCCTAGCAGCGACATGTCCACCCTACCTGATGTCAGGGCCTCCATGACCGTGGTCATAAGCACTTGTTGACCGGTTATCCTAACTGAAACTCCAGGTGGCGGAGTCATCCAGGCTAGGTCATCATCATACGACTTGATGAGCCGGGACATCCCTTCCGTTCCCAGATTTATTCGGACATCGCCTATATTCACATCCAAAACTGCAAGGTTATGGCCACTCAGGTATGCATCTCGCGCGGTCTGTGGCAGGGAGGCGATTATTTCCCTTATTCTGGTCCTATCATCAGGTAGCACCCCGTCATTGGCCTGTTTGATATAGGTCGCTATACTTGTGACGCTCACAGTCCTATCTGATCTGGAGGTGAGCAGGTAGTGGCTGAAATCATCCATCCACTTGAGATTCTTCGGTTCAGTAATATCGTCGGCCTGAACTAAGAACTGAATTGAATCCGTTCCTCCGAAGATCGCTTTCATATGGTTTAAATCGATCAAAGGAGATAGGTCCTGGGGGATGTAGTTCTGGGTGTTCGTTTCAATGGGGACCTGGGAGTCGACATAATTTCCAGCCAATGCCAGGATCAGAGCCAAAGCCAGTATGACTTTCGACCTCTCGACACAGAAATATGCGACCTTCGCTATGAAGGCGCCAATTCCCGAACCATCGGTTGAATGGCCCTCCGTCTTCTTTTCTCTGGGCGCTTTTTGTTCAGAAAGATAAAGAACTGTTACGCCCACGAAAAGAGCGGAGAGGTAGCACATGACCAGACCTATTATGCAGACCTTTCCGAAATCGTTGATCGAGGGGACGGTGGAGCTGAGCAATGAGACAAAGCCTGCCTCGGTTACAGTCAGGGCGATGATCACAGGAATGGCCACATGGTTTACCGTGGTGACGGCAGCTTCCATAACGGATTTGCCTTTGCCCAACTCCTCGTCTATCCGGTTGTGGAACTGAATGGCATAGTCTATGCCGATTCCTATCATGATTGGGAAAGCAGCAAATGAGACCATGCTCATGGGTATATGGAAAAACCCCATGGCACCGAAGGTCCAGATTATGCCCAGTAAGACTACGGGTATAGGAAGGAGAGGCCATCTGACATGCCTGAAGACCAGGAGCAGGGCTGCTACCATCAGCACCCCGCATAGGGCAAGGATCGAGCTGTTGCTGCTATTCATCAGATCCACAATTGATTCCTGGAAAGAACGATCGCCTGTGACGGTTACCCCGTAACCTGCAGGAAACTCTGCAAAATCGACTGCGCGGTTTATTTCTGAAAGAAGCTCTTTACGTTGTGAATCTTGCAAGGAGGCAGGCATCGCTACTATCATTCTGGAGTGCCTGCTATCAGGCAGGAGTCTCTGGACAGTGAGGCCAGCGCTGGCCAATATTTCATCTATCCTATCTTGAGAGGGGATGCGGCGAATGCCGCTGCTTTGATACTCAGCATCGGCCACTATGTCGGCTACGCTCTGAACGTTTACAACTTTATGAACCTGCTTCATGTGATCGGATAAGCGCAGGCTGGCTGACAGGACATCAGCTTTTGCCACATCGTCGCCCTCTATCAGAATTATATTGCCGTCTACGCCGAAGTTTTCCTGGTACAAGTGGTCATATAATTGATAGAGAGCCGAATCTTTTGACACAAAGCTCTCTGTGGTCATGCCTTGGCTCTCTATCTGCTGGGCATAGTGAACTGAAACAAGGGTCAAGAAAATAGCCGCGACTATGATTATTACAGGATTTTTGGTGATCCACACCCCAATTCGCTCCAAGCTAATCATACCAATAAAACCTTCTGTTCGGATTTTTTCGAACGAACCGCATGATCATAAAATACTTAAATTTTGTGTTTAATCTAATTATTGTGAATGATGATGAATTAATGACCTTAAAGAAGCCCATTATTGACGCATGCATCAAATCCGCCCAAAAAAATGGGTGGAGCGATGCTATGGGAATACTTAGAGGCACTCTCTTCTTGGAGAGCGAACCCGTGTCCATTGATACGTTGGCCGAGAAGACGGGCTACAGCAAAACAACAGTGCGCTGCAATATGAACTATCTTGAAAACTTGGGCATGGCTGTTCGTGTAGTGGGTCCGGTGGGCAGGCAGCATCGCTATAAGCAGCATCGCTATGTTTTAGAGACCGACGTGGAAGCAATGAAGCCAGTTATCTTGTCTGCCGCGAAGGATGAAGTTCATTCGGTCTTACAGGCCCTCAATCAAATCGAAAAGAGCCTTAAGGACCACAAGGCAGGGGCTGGGAAAATGAGCGAGATGATGTCGAAAACCAGACAATTTTATGAAGAGATGGACAAAATTTTGGAACTCATGAATCAGTACACATTGAAAGAGCTTATTGACATTTTAGAGAAAAATAATAAGTGAATTTTAAAGGAATAAATTGTCCGATCCTATGGTATGACCGACCGCGCCGAAGAGCTTGAGACAGCAGCAAGGGGCATTGACCCCGCATCTCTGCAGGCAGCTAAAACGGCCGTGGCCGCAGGCTGCGAGGAGTACCTCCGCTGGGCGGAAATGTTTTCCCAGCGCCTGGAGACCCTCGTACCTTCTGAGTTGCCCAAGTTCGCTCGCGCCCTGGCGCTCACCATGCTCGGCCATCTGCCCACCAGGCCCGGCACCTGCCCTTTCTGCATTCAATACGGAAGCGATCGAAGCTGCCTGGGATGCGGCTACGCTTTGACCCACGGCCGATGCGATTCGGACGATTCGGCCTTCAGCCTTTTCATCGAGACCTTCCAGGAGTTGGGCCGAGTCATCTATCAGGACACCAGCGAGCTGCGATGCCCTCCAGACAAGGCAAAGCGGCTGCTGCGTGCATCCCTCTTGGCTTCGGAGGAGGCGGCAAGGCAACTGCTGGCCGATCTTCCTTCAACCTCAGCACACCAGTTCATGGAGAGAAAAGCCGCTTATCTTGATCAAATGATCGCCCTTGTTCCTTTTGCATTCTTATCCGAAGAAATCAGGGATAAAGGCCGAGATGCACAAAAGAAGCTCGAAAACTACTGGTAATGGCAAAAAATTGAGTTATGATATTTGTATTAAGTAAGCATTCGATATTAAGCATTCTGTATTAAGTACGTATTTCGTATTAGACATTTTATATTTTTAAGATGGATATATATCCCGATATCTGCTTCTATGACCGGGAGAACCTCCTGTAAAATCAGTACAGGAAATCTTAGAACACCAAGGCGCTCCATGAGATCAGGTCAGATGCTCTTTCAGCACTTCCTGGTAGAGCCTGTGCACGTTCTCCTCTGTCTTGGGCATGGGCGGGAAGCCCTGGTATTTCATGGCCGCCTCAGCATCCTCAGGGAGCCTGAGCTTATACTGGCTGCGCGAGAGGAACCAGCCCTTTCTGGCATAGTAGCGGGAGAGATATTCCTGCTCCGTCTGGCCGGGAGTCGGTGTGAACAGCCCGTGCTTCTTATCCAGCTCCGCCATCTCCATCATCGTGGTATACCCCGACCGGCCGATCAGAAACTTGGCCCGGTTCATCAGCTCAGCCTTCTCTTCCGTGGATACGTAAGAGTGAATTGTGGTGTGCTCGTCCGGCTTTCTATGAAACTCCTTTTGCGGGCTTCCCAGGAGCACAACCTTTTCGCCTGGCAGCTTTTGCACCTGCTTGAGAATGATCTCCTCAAGCTTTGTCCTCTGCGGCTCCGGGCCAGATACGATCAACAGGTAATCCAAATCCTCGTCTATTTCCATCTTTTTCGTGCTGGTCAGGATTCCGGCGTAGTGGACTCTCTGATTTGTGACGTCCAGGTTGGAGCGGCATAGCTTGCCGGAAAGATTGCTCCCATTGGGAGCGATATCGGGCACGATCACCCCATCGTATTTGATGTGGAAGAAGCTGTTGACTGGGATGGTCAGCATCTCAAATGGATAAAGGTAGGATGGCAGGCTAAAGCGGAGCTGGTGGCTGATGAAATAGCTCGGGATCTTGCGGGAGTAGACGCCCAAGCGGTTGTCGCTTATGATCAGGTCGTACCTGTTCTCTGACAATATTTGATCCAGCTTTTTCCTCTCCCTGGCTAAGGCTCTCAAGAGGATGGGAATATTGGCCACGAACTTGGGCAAAAAGAATCTTGAGGCGCTGTAGGGAGCAGGATAGTCTTTGAAGAGGATGAAGTTGCATTCGGGGCACTCTCTCCTGAGGAGGGCCAGAGCGTTTCCGCTGGTGCCTACCGTCACCTCATGGCCATGGCTCATAAGCTCCTTGATAAGCGGAATATCGCGAGTGGAGTGGCCCAAACCCCAGTTGAGCGGACTTACGAAAACGTGTCCCATGTGGCAAAAAGCAACAGTCTGATCGTATAAAACTTTCTCTTTCGCTCCATACAGGTAAGCCTTTTTAAGCTCTTCATTTAGATCACTATTATGCCCCGAAAAGATCTGCCTTTCATAGATGTCTATTTTCCTCAGCCGGGTGGTGAACATCAAAAGACCCGGTGGGTAGAAAGAGCAAAAAAAGAGAAGATGTCGCGGTTGTCTTTCATCAGGGAAGCCGTAGAATTTTACATGAAACAAGCTGATGCTCCTCAGATACCCAGGGAAGTAATTCAGCTGAGAGAAGAGAGCCGAAAGCTGAGAGAAGATCTGAAACTTCGCACGTTGGCACTTGAGAAAGCCGAGACAGATCTCTTCCGGGCGCAAAATGTCGCTTTCCTCGAAGAACCACGCGGCCGCTTCAACCTGAGCGAATTGATAGAGACATTGAAACTGGAGGCCTATGGACGGCGGACAAGATCCTGGAATCACTGCATACCAGCCCTCGGGAATAAGGGCGCCTTCCTTGTGGTTTACCTTGCCGTAGCTCCAGTAAGACCTAGAGCCCATTTGCTTGAAGAAGCCGCTACGGCTGATGGTAGGCTCCATGCCGCACCTCCTAGCCCTCTTCACGATAAGGGGAACCCAGGTATCGGCATAGGGACGGAGGAGTAGGTCTGGGTCGTGGATTTTTATGAGATCCATGAGGTCGGAGATAACTTGCCTCTCTGGCCCTTCTAGCGTCCTCTTGCGGCCATCCAGGACCTGGACATGGGAGATCTCCTTTGGCATGGAAGGATCACCGGCCACGTGAAGCTCCAGGCTGGTTAAGAGCACCTCGAAATCGGGCGAGAACCGGATTCGTCTCTATTTCCGCAGGGGAAGATGTCATGCTCGGCCATGTACCTCTGGTCCTGGCGAACGTCAACGTTGTAAAGCTCTGCAGCATAGCGGGTTTGGATCTCGATCTTCTCGGCCACTTTGCGGGTGGCGTAGATCCTGTAGCCCTGGATGTACCTGGAAGATGCCAAAGATGGTCCTAAAGCGGCACTCCTCTGCCTTGAAGCGGCTCTCCAGGGCCTCGATCATTTCCCGATGGGTGGCTGGGTCCTTGAGATGCATGTAGAATGAGGGAGGATAGGCGGCGCTGGCTCTGACCAGGCCCAGCTCACGACTCCACAGCTCCACGCAGCCCATGTAGTAAGAGTCAAAAATCCACATCTATTCCTCTCCCCTGAAAGGCCCTAGATGGAGCCAGCTTCTCCCGAGGGCTTAACGCGTTGCACGTCGGAGATGATAAGG